>JBGPMJ010000296.1:0-3124 GCA_041486935.1 Candidatus Limnocylindria bacterium
CTTGAGGATCGAGTCGAGGTCGGTGGCGTAGAAGGCGCCCTTGCCCGGCTTGTCGATGATCGGCTCGCCGGCGATGGGGTAGACCTCGTCGACGATGTCGTGGCCGTACTCGCCGCGCACGAGGAGGCGGCCCATGGGCCCGGGGTCGCCGATGTGGATCTTCGGTTTGCCGCGTTCGTACTTCGCGGCCGGGAGATCGGACAGGTCCGCCCGATGGCCCTCGCGTGTGTGGAGGATGAAGAGACCCGCGGCGCGGCAGGCCTTGAGCACGCGCTCGGCCGGCGGCAGGGCCTTGAGCAGGAACGAGGTGTCGTTGCCCAGCGACTCGCCGAAGCCGCCCGGGTACACGAAGTCGCGCTGGAAGTCGATCATCATCAGCGCGGTCGTCTTCGGGTCGAACTCGAAATCGTACGGTTCCGCCTTGGCGGAGAGCATGTCGCGGCCTCCTTGTGCCTACACGCGCACCGGCACCGGGTCGGGCACGATGCGCGTCCCGGTCTCCCCGGCGATGGCGCGCTCGAGAGCCGCCGGGGTGGTGATGAGAACCTCTTGCCCCCCGCGCTCGAGGAAGCTGACCGCCGCCTCGACCTTGGGGCCCATGGATCCCTTGGGGAACTCGCCCTCCTCCAGGTACTGCTTGGCCTCTGAAACGGTGATCCGGTCTAGCCAGCGCTGGTCCGGCCGGCGGAAGTGGACGGCGACCTGCTCCACGCCCGTGGAGAGGATGAGCAGCGGCACGCCCAGGCTGGCCGCCAGGAGCGCCGAGGCGCGGTCCTTGTCGATGACCGCCTCCACCCCCTTGTAGCTCCCCGGCGACTCCTCGATGACGGGGATGCCGCCGCCGCCCACGGCGATGACGATGAAGCCGCCCTCGACAAGCGACTTGATCTGGGCCGACTCGACGATGCGCAGCGGCCGCGGGCTGGCCACCACGCGCCGGTAGCCGCGCCCGGCGTCCTCCACGATCGACCAGCCCTGGCGCTTGCGCTTGCGGGTCGCCTCCGCCTCGGTGTAGTAGGGCCCGATCGGCTTGGTCGGCTCCCCGAAGGCGGGGTCGCTCGCGGCGACGACCGTGTGGGTGAGCACGCAGACCACGCGGTCGGGCTCACCGCGCGCGGCCAGCTCGTTGAGCAGCGCCTGGCCCAGGATGTGGCCGATGCCGCCCTGCGAATCGGCCACGCACATCTCCAGGGAGAGCGCCGGCACCGGGGCGGAATCCCCGACCAGCTCCGATCGAAGGAGGATGAACCCGACCTGCGGCCCGTTGCCGTGCGTCAGCACGACGCTCCAGCCTTCCTTGACGAGGGAGGCGATGTGGCGCGACGTCTCACGGGCGTTCTGGTACTGCTCCTCGATCGTGCCCTTCTGGCCGTCGAGGATGAGTGCGTTGCCGCCGATGGCGATGACCGCGCGACGCTCCAAGCCTGCCACCTCCTATGCGCCGGGCACGCCGAGGCTCCGACCCACCGCCCGAAGGCCGGCGCCGAAGCACTCCAGGGGCGCCCGGGCGATGCCCGCGCCGATCTGGCCGACGCCCGCCTCCCGGTGGGCGATGCCGGTGTTGATGACCGGCTGGACGCCGGTCTCGACGACGCGCCGCACATCGATGCCGGTGGGCGTGCCGGCGAAGCCGAGCGGGGGCAGGGCATAGGCGCCGTTGCGGGCCAGCGTGATGCGATACATCTCGCGCGTGAAGTTCAGGGCATCCTCGGCCGTGCCGCCCACGAAACGGACGATGGCCGGCGCCGCCGCCATGGCGAAGCCGCCGATGCCGGAGGTCTCGGTGATGGCGCTGTCGCCCAGGTCGGGGTTGGCGTCGTCCGGGCCGAAGCCGGGGAAATAGAGGCCGTCCGGCACGCCGACCGGGGTCTCGAACCAGGCGTCGCCCGTGCCGCTGAGGCGGATGCCGAAGCGGACGCCGTTGCGGGCCATGGCGGTCACCACCGTCGAGCCGTCGATGCCATGCGCGGCGTCCATGGCGCTCTTGCAGGCGGCCATGGAGAGGTTGAGGAAGAAGTGGTCGTTGCCGCGCAGGAACTCCAGGACGGCACGGGCCGTCGCTGCGTCCGCGGTCTGCACGAGCATCGGCGCCAGCGAGCGCGTGAAGAGCGAGGTCGCGGCCACGTTGCGGTTGTGGCCCTCGTCGCCCATCTGGAGCGCCTGGGCGGTGATGCTCTTGAGGTCGATCGGGCCCTGCTCGCGGATGGCGCGCCCGAGCGCCGGCCCGAGCGTGTCGCGGAACCAGCGCAGCCGTTGCAGCACGGACTCGTCGTAGGCCCCGAAGCGGAGCACCTTGCCCAGGCCCTCGTTGAGCGTGGCGAAGGCGCGGTTGCCGCGCTCGCGGTTCTGCACCTCGACGACCGGCATGGATGGCGACACCACGCCGGCCATGGGGCCGACCGCGCCGTGGTGGTGGCAGGGCGCGAACCCGATCGCGCCGTGGGCGGCCATGGCCTGCGCCTCGGCGGGCGTGCCGGCCCAGCCCTCGAAGAGCGCCGCGCCGACGACCGCTCCCTGAACGGGGCCGCACATCTCCGCGAACTCGATAGGCGGCCCGGAGTGGAGCAGCATGCGGCCGCCGAGGCCGGGTATGGCCTCGCCGGCGGGGCGGATGTCGAGCAGTGCCGGCTGCGCCCCCAGGATCCGCTCCATGGCCTGCGCGTTGGCCGCGGCGACCCGGACGCCGATGGGATCGCTGTCGTCGTCGTCGAGGCGGGCGAGGAGCAGGCCGAGGTCGCGATCGCCGGCCGCCGGGGGACGCCACTCGAGCGGCGCGACGGTCGCGCCGTGGTCACGGAGCGAGTCGGCGAACCCGGCCAGCCCGACGTTGACCGCGCGCATCCCGTCGGGGAAGAGGTCGGCGGTCATGCCCGCCGTCCCGCCACGATGAGCGCCGCCACGGCGGCGGCCTGGGCGTTGCTCGGCGCGACGATCGCCCCGGCGTCGCGCAGCTCGGCCTCCTGGCGCTCGAGGCCCTGTGCGTCGGCGGCCGTGCCGCAGACCGAGGCGACGACCGCGAGATGGCGACCGGCCGCGGCGGCGCGGGCGCGGGCCTCGGCGATGGCCGGGGTGAGAGCGCCGGCCGGGTCCGGGTGCGAGGCCGTGCCGAGCACGATGTCCAGCA
>JBGPMJ010000297.1:0-3124 GCA_041486935.1 Candidatus Limnocylindria bacterium
CCGAGCGCGAGCGGATCTTCGAGCCCTTCACGCGGCTGCCCGGCGTGCGCCGGGACGGAGCGGGCGGGACCGGCTTGGGCCTGGCCATCGGCCGGCGGATCGCCCTCGCCCACGATGCGGCGATCGTGGTGGACGACGCCGCTGGAGGAGGGGCGCGCTTCACCGTCACGATGCCCGCTGCCGAGCGCACGACTGCCTGAGCCCGGCGGCGGCGCACGCGACTGTCGCGGCCGAACCATGGGCGATATCACATCTCGAGCACACGAAGGCCTCATCGGCGGCCGCCATCGTGCAGCGCAGCCACACCGCCGGTCGTACCGGGCCTTTCGTACCTGAAACCGATGGTGCGGCTCCACGCCTCGTGCGAAGCATCGGGACTTGTTCGCGGAGGAGCACCATGGCCTACGTCATCGCCGAACCCTGTATCGACCACACCGACCAGTCGTGTGTCGCCGTCTGTCCGGTCGACTGCATCACCGCCGACACCATGGTGGACCGGAAGTTCTACATCGACCCGGACGGGTGCATCGACTGCGGGTCGTGCGAGACGGCCTGCCCCAATGCGGCCATCTTCCGTGTCGACCAGCTCCCGTCGGAGTGGGCCGACTTCGCCCGGGTCGACGCTACCTGGTATCGCGACCCGGCGGCCGCTCGCGCGGTGGTCGACGGGCTGGCGCCGGTAGCCTGACGATGCAGACGGCGACCGTCGGAAGGGCGGTCTCGAGCGTCCCCGTTCCAGGGTCGGACAGCGCCCCCAACGCGACCCTCAGCGGGCGCGTGGACCTGACACCGACCATCGCCCACTTCGTGGTGCGACCGGACGATGGCGCTCCCGCCTTCGTCCCCGGCCAGTACCTGGCCCTCGGGCTGCCGGTCGACGGACGCCTCCTCCAGCGACCCTACTCGACCGCCTCCAAGAAGGGCACTCGGGACGAGCTCGACTTCCTTGTCCGGCTCGTACGGGACGGCGCATTCACGCCGCGCCTGTGGCACCTCGATGTCGGAGACCGCCTCCGGATCGGTCGCCCGAAGGGCCTGTTCACGCTGTGCCCCGAGGACCCGCGCCGGCACCTGTTCATCGCCACCGGGACCGGCCTGGCCCCCTTCGTGTCGATGCTCGGAACGCTCCTGCGCGAGTCCCGCCCACCCCGCGCGATCGTCCTCCACGGCGTATCGCACGTGGGCGAGCTGGCCTATCGGGACCGGCTGGAGCGTTGGGCCGCCGACGCAGGGGACATCAGCTATGTGCCGGCGATCTCACGACCGAACCACCCGGCCAACGCCGACTGGAGGGGCGCGACCGGCCGCATCGACACCGCGCTCGGTCCGCTGTGCGACGCGCTCGACGTGGACCCCGCCGAGACGGTGGCCTACATGTGCGGCAACCCGGAGATGATCGCGGCTGGGGAGCGCATCCTCGAGGCCCGCGGCTTCCCTCGCGACGCGATCCGCAGCGAGCATTACTGGCCGGCAGGCTCACCCGCCCGCGCCTGACGCTGGGCGGTGTCTACGCCGCCGGCTGCGCCGAGGCCCCGACCGTCATCCCGCGCGCGATGCGCGCGCACACGACCTGGTAGGCGACGACCAGCTGGACCAGGGCCAGGGGGTCCGAATGCCGCTCGACCGCCCCATCGAGGTAGCCGCCGACGTCATCGGGGCGCAAGTGACGATGGGTCGACATGTGCGCCCAGATTCGCTCGTCGAGCTCGCGGGCACGGGCCGGCGGGACCGTGCCGTCGATCTCCAGGGTCGAGCTGCCGCCGGGCCCGTCGAGCACCGGCTCCAAGCGGATCGCCGTGTGGCCGTCGCCGTTCGCCGCTGCCGCCAGCACGTCGTCCAGGTCCAGGCGTGGCAGGCGCGAGCCCAGGCGGAGGCGCACGTTGAGGTGGGCGTCGTCGTGCTCGACGGCCGTGCCCGGCCGGAAGTAGCCCGGCGGCGGGTAGAACTGCACGACGAGGTCGGCGTGCGCCTGCTGCGGCGCGATGTACGCCACGTGGTCGTCGCGCCGCTCCATGATCTGGCGGATGACCTCGGGGACGCTGTACCCACGCTGTGCGCAGTCGCGCTTGACCTTCCACGACCACTTCAGCTCTTCCTGCGGGTCGAGCCAGATGCGCAGGTCGAATGCCGACCGCATGCGCGGCGTGAAGAGCGGGAAGAGCCCGCGGATGAGGACGATCTCGCGCGGCCGCACCGTCTCTCGTGGACCGAAGCTGCCGGTGGAGTGATCGTACGTCGGCTTGACGATCGTCTCGCCCCGGCTGAGAGCCTCGATCTGCTCGCCCATCAGGTCGAAATCGTTCGCCTCGGGGTTCAGCGCCGTCACGCCGCGCTGCTTGCGCGCGACGCGGTCGAGCCGGTGGTAGTCGTCGAGGCAGATGCTCGTGATCCGGTCCGCGCCGAACATGCGGAAGAGTCCCGCGCTGAGGGTGGTCTTGCCGGTGCCGCTGTCGCCGCCGACGGCGACCATGACCGGTCGCTGGGTGGTCATCGCGGGCACCTCAGAAGCTGACATCGGACCACAGCCCGAGCGCGGTGCGCAGCTCCGGGCAGGAGCGCGCCGCGGTCTCGAGCGTCTCGCCGGCGGCGACCGCCTCGACCGCCGCGCGGGCGGCCGTGGCGCCGGCCCGGCTGCCTCCGGGGTGGCCGTGCACGCCGCCGCCGAACAGGAAGAAGGCATCCTTCCCGAATACGGCGTCCAGCTGCGGCACGTGGCCGGGGTGGAGCCCGCCCGAGGCCACGGGCACGAGCGGCCGGATCTTGCCCCAGGACTGATCGAAGAGCGTGCCGCCGCCGGCCGGCGCGAAGGCGGCGGTCATCATCCGCCGTCGCTCGCCCATCTCCTCGATCGTCCCCTCCAGCTTGCCCACACCGGTCCCGACGTGGACGTGGTCCACCCCCAGCAGGCGGGCCCATTTGGCGATGGCCAGGAAGTCGACCCCGTGGTCGGGGTGGCGGTCGATGACCGCGTGCATCGCGCGGTGGGCGTGGAGGGCGAGGCCGAGGCGCTCGGTCTCCTGGCGGAGCGACGCCGTGGCCGCGAAGCCGGCCGTGAGGAAATCCACCATCACGAAGCGGCCGCCTTCGCGCGCCACGACGTTGGCCCGGCGCAGCATCTCGCCGG
>JBGPMJ010000298.1:0-3120 GCA_041486935.1 Candidatus Limnocylindria bacterium
CCAGCGCCACCGCGTGACCGTCATCCCCGGCGACGGTGTCGGCCCGGAGGTCACGCGCTCGGCGGTTCGGGTCATCGAGGCGGCCGGCGTGGCCGTGGACTGGGAAGAGGCCGAGGCCGGCGCGGAGGTCTTCAAGCGCGGCGACAGCTCCGGCGTGCCGCGCGAGACGCGCGACTTGATCGAGCGCACCCGTGTCGTGCTCAAGGGCCCCCTCGAAACGCCGGTCGGCTTCGGCGAGAAGAGCGCCAACGTCACGCTGCGCAAGCTCTTCGAGACCTACGCCAACGTGCGGCCCTCGCGCGAGCTGCCCGGCGTGCCGACGCGGTACGCGGGCGAGGGCGTGGACATGGTCATCGTGCGCGAGAACGTCGAGGACCTCTACGCCGGCATCGAGCACATGCAGACGCCGGATGTCGGCCAGTGCCTGAAGATCATCAGCCGCAAGGGCTCGGAGAAGGTGATCCGCTACGCCTTCGAGCTGGCCCGGCGCGAGGGGCGCACGAAGGTCACGTGTGCCACGAAGGCCAACATCATGAAGCTCACCGAGGGCCTCTTCAAACGGGTCTTCGAGGAGATGGCGCCCGAGTATCCCGAGATCGCGCCGGAGCACCTCATCATCGACAACGTGGCGCACCAGTTCGCCAAGAACCCGGCCCAGTTCGATATCGTCGTGACCACGAACCTCAACGGCGACATCATCAGCGACCTCGCCTCCGGGCTGGTGGGGGGACTCGGGTTCGCCGCTTCGGGCAACTACGGCGCGGACGTGGCCATCTTCGAGGCGGTCCACGGCTCGGCGCCGAAGTACGCCGGCAGGGACGTCATCAACCCCACGGCGTTGATCCTCAGCGCGGTGATGATGCTGCGCCACCTGGGCGAGCACGCAGCCGCCGACACCGTCGAGAACGCCGTCTTCGTGACGCTGGAGTCCGGCGCGGCGGTGACCCAGGACCTGGCCCGACAGACGGGCGGCGACATCGAGCACGCCGCCTCGACGACCGGTTACACCGATGCCGTCATCGCCAACCTCGGGAAGCGGCCGGCGAACCCGCCCCGCGGCCGCGGGCACGTCCGGCCGGCGCAGGCGCCTACCCCCCGGCCAGCGTGGTCTTACGCGGCCGATGCCTATGGGCGCATCAGCCGCCGGCTGGTGGGTGTGGACGTGATGATCGAGAGCGACCTGTCGGTGGCCGCCCTCGCGGCCGACCTGGAGGCTGTCGCCGGCCCGGTGCTGCGCCTCGAGACGGTGACCAGCCGCGGCACGAAGGTCTGGCCCGGCGATGTCGTGGGGGACAGCGTCCGCTGGTACACGGGCCGCTTCGTGGCGCCGGATGGTGGAGCGGAGCCGAGCGAGGGGGAGATCCTGGCCCTGCTCGGGCGCATCGGCGCGCGCCATCGCTGGACGCAGGTCGAGCGTCTGCAGGCGTTCGACGGCGAGGACGGCTTCACGAAGGCAGCCGGCCAGTGAGCGCCGCGACCGGCGCCGGGGCCACGGGGCCGGGCAGCCCGCGGGTCGCCATCGTCGTCGGCAGCCGCTCCGACCTCCCGACCATGGAGGCCGCCACCCAGACGCTGGACGAGCTGGGGATCGGCCACGAGCTGCGCGTTATCTCCGCCCACCGCGCGCCCGACCTCCTGGACCGCTACATCGGGGACGCCGAGGGGCGGGGCATCACGGTCTTCATCGCCGCGGCCGGACTGGCCGCGCACCTCCCCGGGGTCATCGCCTCGAAGACGACCCGACCGGTCATCGGCGTGCCCCTCAAGGGCGGCGTCTCGGACGGGCTCGACGCGCTCCTCTCCATCGTGCAGATGCCGAAGGGCGTGCCCGTGGCCACCGTCGGAGTGGGCAACGCCACCAACGCCGCCCTGCTCGCGGCGCAGATCCTCGCCCAGGCCGACCCTCTGCTCGGGGCCCGCCTGGCGGTGCATCGGGCACAACAGGCACAGGCGATCCTCGACGACCCAACGAACGCGAGCAGCGCCTGACCTGCCACCGTCGGCCCTGCGGATCACCCGGGCGTAGAATCCGGCCGTGATGGAAGACGAGCGCTGGGCGCCTGGCATGCCCGTCCTCGATCGGCAGGGGGTGCCGGTTCGGCGCGACGCGCAGGGCGGAGCCGTGACCCCCGGTCGCGTGCCCGAGACGAAGCCGACACCCCTGCAGGGCGCCTTCATCCACCTGTCGCTGGTGGGGCTCATCTGCGGCACGATCGCCATCACCGCGCTCAACCTCGGCGCCCAGCTCCACGATCCGATCGTGCGCCTCCCGGTGCTCCTCGGCGGCCTGATGCTCGTCCTCGTCACCTCCGACGCCGCCCTGCGCATCTGGCGCTCGGCCTTCGCGTGGCTCGTGGTGGATCGTGGTCGCGGGCTCTTCCGGTTCGCTTGGTACGCCGTCGCCTGCCTCGGGGTCGTGCTCGAGGTGACCGCGATCTGGCTCGTCGTCGGAGCCTGAGGCGATGGACGAGGATCTGACCGAGGCCGCCCACCGCCCCGAGGAGCACGTCTCGGGCGGCGTCCCCTCGTGGCTGGCGGCGGCGCTCAACTACTGCTCGCGCTGCGGCGCGGCGCTCCGCTTCGGGTCGATCGACGGCGACCACCGCGAGCGCCTGGCCTGCTCCGCCTGCGGGTTCGTGGCCTACGTCAACCCCCGTCTCGTGGTCACGACGCTGCCCATCACCGAGGGCGGCGAGGTGGTCCTGCTGCGGCGCGGCATCGAGCCCGGCTACGGCTTCTGGGCGCAGCCGGGCGGCTTCCTGGAGATCGACGAGACCGTGCGCGAGGGCGCCATCCGCGAGACCCTGGAGGAGACGGGGCTGCTCGTCGAGCCCGGCGAGATCGTGGGCCTCTATTCCCGCACCCAGGCCGCCGTGGTGGTCGTTGCCTTCGAAGCGCGGATCGTGGGCGGGGCCCTGCGCGCGAACCCCGAGGCGCTCGAGTTCGGGCACTTCAGCCCCGAGGCCATCCCGTGGCCGGAGATCGCCTTCCACACCTCGACCTGGGCGCTGCGCGACTGGGTCCGCCGCGTCCGCCCCGACCTCCACCCGGAGCTGCTGCGCGAGCAGTCCGGCGCCTGACCGCGAAGGCGCCTCAGCCGAGCGAGGCGCGCACGCGGTC
>JBGPMJ010000299.1:0-3118 GCA_041486935.1 Candidatus Limnocylindria bacterium
CGGGGCGATGACCAGGGCGAGCACGGCGGCCCCGATGCCGAGGCCCTGCGAGAGGCTCGTGACCGCGTCCACGAAGACGACCGCGCCGCCGACGATGCAGGCGAGGGCAGCCAGGACCTGGACGCCCACGATGCGCAGCCGAGGCACGATCGGGTCGGCGCGGCGGCCACCCCGGTCGAAACGGTGGAAGCGCAGCGGGGCCAGGTCCTCGGCCTCGCCGATCGCGGTTTCGGCGGCGAAGTGGGCGCGGACGTACAGCGCGTAGAGGGCGACGAGCAGGACGGCAACCGCCGGCCGCACGAACCACAGGTCCAGGGGCGCGAAGGCGGCGCCGATGGCGATGCCGTAGGCCAGCACGAAGAAGCGCACGTCCTTGCCCACGACCGACGCGTCGACGGCGAGGGTGGTGCCTGTCGCGCGCTTGTCGCGGTAGGCGAGCACGGCAAGGCCGGTCACGAACATGGCCAGGGTGGCCAGCATGAACGGCGCGCCGAGGATCGCGCCGAGTCCCACCTCATCGGCCGCGACGGCGCCGCCGAAGAGGATGGCCACCAGCGGGATCATCGTCTCCGGGAGGGCCGTGCCGACGGCCGCCAGCACGCTGCCCACCGCGCCCTCGGCCAGGTCGAGTTTGTGACCCACCCATTCGATGCCGTTGGTGAACAGTTCCGCGCCGAGGAGGATGACCGCGAAGGCGACGACGAGGACGAGGACGGTCTCCATGGCGCCTAGCTCGTGGCCAGTGCGACGGCGAAGGCGAGCGCCAGAACGCCCAGGACTCCCGCCGCGACGGCCGACGCCCGGCGGTCGCCCAGACGGAGGAAACCCGCCAGGGCAAGCGCGACGCGGGCCGTGGGCAGGGCGACCGTGAGCATCAGGCCGGCCCAGAGCAGGCCCGCCGGCCGGAGCCCGACGACGTCGGCCACGATCGAGGCCGGATCCGGGTCCGGCCCTGAGTCCAACGTGGGCCGCAGTCCGGCCGCGAGCATCAGCACGACGCCCGCCGCCACCAGCACGACCGAGACGATCGTGCCGGCCGACAGGAAACGGGCTACGGCGCCGGCCACGGGATCGCGCACCGCCCCCGCCGCGCGGCCCATCAGCTCAGCACCACGCCGAGCCCGCGGCCGGCCATCTGCACCGCGACGTAGACGAGGACGACCACGAACAGCAGGCGCAGCACGCGCAGGGGCACGCGGTGAGCGATGCGCGCGGCGGCCGTGGCGCCGACGAAGACTCCGACCACGACCGGGCCTGCGACGTACGGATCCAGCGCGCCGCGCAACAGGTAGAGCACCGCGCTGGCCGACGCCGTGACGCCGATGGTCAGGTTGCTCGTAGCGGTCGCGACGCGCAGCGGTACGCCCATGACCAGGTGCATGGCAGGCACCTTGACGATGCCCCCGCCGACGCCGAGCAGCGCCGACTGGAGCCCGGCGAACGCGCTCAGCGCGAGGCCCAGGGGCAGCCGGCGGATGGCGTAGCCGGGTCCGCCGAGCGAGGCCGCGAAGCCGTTCTGCGGCGGCGACGCCTCCCCCGTCGGATCCGCCACGAGGTCCGGGGGTTGCTCGTCGCTGCCGGGGTCCCGCCGCCGGGTCATCGAGACCGCGACGTACGCGAGCATGACCGCGAAGATGCCGGCCAAGAGCCGCTCGTCGAGGATGAAGGCGAGGAGGCCGCCGGACAGCGCCCCGGTGGCGGTGAGCAGCTCGAGCGTCATGCCCAGGCGCAGGTTGGCGACGCCGCGCTCGAGGTAGACGGCGGCGCTGGCCGACGAGGTCGTGATGACCGCCAGCAGGCTGATCGCGACGGCCTCGCGGAAGGGCAGCCCGAAAGCGAGGGTCAGGAGGGGCACGATGAGGATGCCGCCCCCGAGGCCGAGCAGCGCCCCGAAGACGCCCGCGCCCAGGCCGCCCGCGGCGAGCAGCAGGGTCACCGCCACGGCGCGGCCGTCAACCCGTGGTCGTTACCGACCGCCGTCCCGTCAGGGGCGCAGGTGCTGCGGCGCGTACGGCAGCAGCGCGACGATGCGGGCGCGCTTGAGCGCCACCGACAGCTGGCGCTGGTGCTGGGCGCAGGTGCCGGTCTTGCGGCGCGGCTCGATCTTCGCGCGCTCGGACAGGTAGCGGCGGAGGCGGTTGACCTCCTTGTAGTCGATCTGGACCGTCTTGTCGGCGCAGAACGAGCAGACCTTCCGGCGGCGCCGGTCGCGGTAGTACTCGTCGCGCTTCTTGGCTCGGGCAACGGGTGGCATACGGGTCGTCCTCGTCTCGGATCAGAAGGGGATGGGGTCGTCGAATTCGTCGCCGCCGGGGGCCGGAGCCGCTGGGCGCTCGGCAGCGCCGGAGGTGGCGGGTGCGGCAGCCGCGGGTCGCGCCGCGCGGGCCTCGTCCCCGCCTTCCTCGTCACGCTGGCGCGGATCGAGGTTGGCGAAACGCTCGGCGATCAGTTCGGTCATGTAGTGCGTCTGGCCATCCTTCTCGTACTGGCGCGTCTGGATGCGGCCCTCGACGTAGACCTTGGCGCCCTTGCGCAGCCACTCTGCGGCGCGCTCGGCCTGCTCTCGGAAGAGGACGATACGGAACCATTCCGTCTCCTTCTTCCACTCGCCGGCTTCATCGCGCGTGTTGCGGTTGACGGCCACGCTGAACTGGGTGACCGCCGTTCCCGACGGCGTGTAGCGCATCTCCGGGTCGCGCCCGAGATTGCCGATGATCATGCACTTGTTGAGCGACATGGCCGTGTCTCCTGGTCGCCGCTGGCGACCCTAGTCGATGGCGGCGGGGGCGGCTTCGGTCTCGGACTCGTCGATCATCTCGACGGGCTCCTCGAGCTCCTCGTCCTCGGGCGGCGGCGCGACCTCGGCATCGTCGAGGTCCGTCGTCGTCGCCGCGGCGCGGCGCGACGAGGCCGGACGCTCGACGTGGACGACGAGATGGCGCATGACCTCCTCGGTGATGTGGAGCCCGCGCTCGAGCTCGACGACGGCCTCCGGGGGCGCGTCGAACACGACGATGTGGTAGGAACCCTCGCGGAACTGGCCGATGGCGTAGGCGAGGCGCCGGCGTCCCCAGGGGCTGACCTTGACGATCTGGCCGCCGGATCCGCTGATCAACCG
>JBGPMJ010000300.1:0-3106 GCA_041486935.1 Candidatus Limnocylindria bacterium
AGGTCGATCTTCAGCGCGGGGATGACGACGCGGGAGGCGACGGCCACCTCCGCGCTGGCGCTCGGCGTGGGCGATGGGGGCTCGGATGGGCCGGCGGAGCCCGTCGCTGCGGGGGTCGGCGTGGGCGTGGCCACCACGGCCGAGGGGGTGGGCAGGAGGAAGTCGTCGCCGGCCGCTGCCGGTTCCGCGACGGTGATCAGCCCCGAGGCGAGGAGCACGACGCCGCCCGCCGCGAGGAGCGCGGGCAGGAGGCGGTCCGTGGCGCGGCGCAGGAAGGTCATCGTCCCCCGATGCTAGCAAGGATGGAGACTTGGCCTCGTCGCCCAAAGGTCCCGGCCTGGTCCCACGGACGGGACGGGACGGCGGGTACACTCCGGCAGAGATGCGATCTCCCCTCCTCGCCGGCGTCCTGGCCGGTCTCCTTGTCGGCCTGGTGGCGCTCGCTGTGGTCGTGGCCGGCCTCCAGCCGGAGACGATCATGCCGGTCCGCCCGACCCTCGTGCCGGTCGCGGGCAGCCCCAGCCCGAGCCCGACCGCCCGCCCGAGCCCGGCGCCGACCCCCAGCCCCAGCCCGACCACCGGCGTCGCGGTCGGCAACCGGGCGCCCGAGCTGAAGGTCGACGGCGTCGCCGGCGATGAGATCGACCTCGCGGCGCTGCGCGGCAAGCCGGTCTGGGTGAACTTCACCGCCAGCTGGTGCCCCACCTGCCGCGACGAGCTGTCGCTCATGCAGCGCTTCGCGCTGAAGTACCCCGACCTGCCGATCCTCGTCATCGACGTGAAGGAGGATCCGGCCGTGGTCCAGGCGCTGGTGGACGAACTGGACATCGTCATGCCGGTCGGGCTCGACCGCGACGGCAAGGCGCAGCTGGCCTGGAATGCCTATGCGCTGCCGGTGCACTTCTGGATCGATGGCGCGGGGATCGTGCGCGCCGTCCTCTACGGCGGGCCGGGGCCGGAGGAGTTCCTGGCCGGCCTGAAGACGGTCCTGCCCGACGCAACGTTGCCGTGACCGTCCCGGGCGCCGTCTCCTGGCACGCGGCGCTCGCCCTCGCCGCGCCCGACCTCCACCGCCGACCCTGTCTCGTGATCACCGACTTCGACGGCACGATCAGCCGCATCGGACTCGACCCCTGGGGCGCGCGCCCGGAGCCGCTCGCCCAGCGCGCCCTGCGGAGCCTGGCAGCGACTCCCGGCGTGGAGGTCGTGCTCCTCTCGGGGCGCACGGCGCCCGACCTGGCCGGTCGCGTGCGCGTCGGCGGCGCGACCTATCTCGGCAACCACGGGCTCGAGCGTGGGTTCCTGCCCCGCGGCGCCCGGGCCGAGTCGCTCGTCGTCGTCGCCGACCCGACCCACGACGGCTTCTCCGCCGACGCCGAGCGGCTGGCGGCCGACGTGCCGGCCGCCATCGGGGAGCCGTGGCTCATCGTCGAGCGCAAGCCGCCCGCGGTGACCTTCTGGTTCCGCACCGCTCCGGACATCGCGGCCGCGGCGCGGCAGGTCCGGGCGGTAGTCGACCGACTCGATCCGAACGAGCGGTTCGAGCGGTTCCCCTTGCGCCGTGCGCTGGAACTGCGCCCGCCGGGCGCAACGGCCAAGCGCGACGCGTTCGCCACCCTGCTCCGGGAGCGCCGGCCGTCCCTCGTCATCCTCATCGGCGACGACCGCAGCGATGCCGAGGCCTTCGCCGTGCTGCGGGTCGCACGCGACGTCGGCAACCTGCGCGGCCTGGCGGTGGCGGTCCACACCCATCCCGACGTGTCGCCGGCCGTGGCCGCCGAGGCGGATGCGATGCTCGCTTCGCCGCGCGAGACGGCGCGGTTCCTGTCCGGCCTGGCGCGGGGGCTGGCTACGGCAGCAGCGCCTGCGCGGCGGCCTGGGCGGTGGGGATGATGACGCCCGGCACGAGGCCGAAGAGGACGGTGCCCAGGGCGGCGGCGGCGAGGCCGGCCTTCATCGGCCAGGAGTCCGTGAGCGGCGGCGCGTTCTCAGGCGCCTCGCGCATGTACATGTAGACGACCACGCGCAGGTAGTAGAAGGCGGCCGCGGCTGCGTTGAGCACGGCGATGACGGCCAGCACGCTCACCCAGCCGCCGGCCTGCACGGCGGCGAGGATGACGTAGGCCTTGGCGAAGAAGCCGGCCGTGGGCGGGATGCCGGTCAACGAGAGCAGGAAGAGCGTCATCAGCACGCCTGCCAGCGGCGCCCGCCGCCCCAGTCCGGCGAATGTCGCGATCTGGCTGGTCACACCGGTCCGCCCCTGGAGGGCGGTCACGATGGCAAAGGCGCCCAGGTTCATGAAGGTGTAGGCGGCGGCGTAGAAGAGGAGCCCCTCGAGGCCCGCGCGCGCCGCGGGCGAGCCGGCCGGGGCGCCGGCGAAGGCGGCCAGCCCCACGAGCATGTAGCCGGTGTGGGCGATCGAGCTGTAGGCGAGCATGCGCTTGATGTTGTCCTGCGTCAGGGCCACCAGGTTGCCCAGGGTCATGGTCATCGCGGCGAGGATGACGATGGCGTCCACCCAGTCGGCCTTGAGCGGCCCCAGGGCCTCGACGAAGAGGCGCAGGATGAGCGCGAAGGCGGCGATCTTCGGCCCCACGCTCAGGTACCCGGTCACCGGCGTGGGCGATCCCTGGTACGCGTCCGGGGTCCAGTAGTGGAAGGGCACGGCGGCGATCTTGAAGGCCACGCCCGACGTCAGCAGCGCCAGGCCGATGGCCAACCCGGCGGAGAGCCCGGGACCCGTCACACCCTGCAGCACCGCGGCCACGTCGGCCACGCGCGTCGAGCCGGTGTAGCCCCAGGTGAAGGCGAGGCCGAAGAGGAAGATGGCCGAGCTGAACGAGCCCAGCAGGAAGTACTTGATGGCGCCCTCGGTCGATAGCCCGTCGCGCTTGGCGTAGCCGGCCAGCATGTAGCCCGGCAGCACGAGCAGCTCCAGGCCGAGGAAGAGCACGAGCAGGTCGCGCGCGCCGCCGATGAGCATGGCGCCGCTGATGGCGAAGAGGAGCGTGGCGGCGAACTCGGCCATGGGCAGCCCGCGCGGGCGCAGGTAGTCGGGCGCGAAGAGGATCGTCAGCAGGGCGATGGCCAGGAAGACGAGGTCGAG
>JBGPMJ010000301.1:0-3083 GCA_041486935.1 Candidatus Limnocylindria bacterium
CCGAGTCTCGTGCCGGGCGCTTATCGGGCGGTTTCCACGTCCTCTACGGCCGATCTCGGCGGGCCGCGTTGTTCGTGGAACACCAAACGCCAGCAAACGGGTCCGCCTGCAGGCTCCGGACCGCCCGGACCACGCGATCCACCCGACCCGGGGCGGCCAGCCGAGTGTGGCCGGCACCCGGGCCCGACCCGGGCGCGCCCCAGCAGCGTCCATCCCGTGCCCCGACGGCGCCTCGCAGGGCACCGTTTGGTGTTTGCTGCGCAACGGCCCGCCGCCGAGCGAGCGCCCGGTGGCGTCCGCGGTTCGGCCAGCCGAGCGTGACAGGGTGCCAGCGCGAGGTTCGCCGCCGCTCACGCCCGGCTTTGGCGGACAATCACCCCGTGACCCCCGACCTCCAGGCGACCCTCAGGAAGCTCCCCGACGCGCCCGGCGTCTACCTCATGCGCGACGCGCGCGGCACGGTGCTCTACGTGGGCAAGGCGCAGAGCCTGCGGCAGCGCGTGCGGAGTTACTGGCGGAAGCACAGGGCGGGCGAGCAGCCCCTGCGCATCGAATCGGCCCTGGACCGCGTGGCGGACGTCGAGTACACGCTGACCGACACCGTGAGTGAGGCGCTCCTGCTCGAGGCGAACCTCATCAAGCGCACGCAGCCGCGCTTCAACGTGCGCCTCAAGGACGACAAGAGCTACCCCTTCATCAAGGTCACCCTGGCCGACGACTTCCCGCGCATCGAGCGCACGCGGAAGCTGCCCCAGGACGGCAGCCGCTACTTCGGGCCGTACGCCTCGGCGAGCAGCGTGGACGAGGCGATGAACCTCATCCGCCGGCTCTTCCCCTTCCGGACGTGCACGATCGAGATCCGCGAGGGCAGGCGGGCCCTCCAGCGACCCTGCCTCCTGTACCACATCAAGCGCTGCCAGGGCCCCTGCATCGAGGCTATCGGGAGGGATGACTACCGGCACGACATCGAGCAGGTGGTGCTCTTCCTCGAGGGCCGCCAGGAGACGGTGGCGCGCGCGCTGCGGGCCGAGATGGAGGCCGCCTCCGACAGCCTCGACTACGAGCGGGCGGCGGCCCTGCGCGACAAGGTCCGGGCTATCGAGCGCACGATGGAGAGCCAGAAGATGGCCGCCCACGCGCGCACCGAGCAGGACGTCCTCGGCTTCGCACGCGCGGGCGCGGAGGCCGCCGTGCAGCTCTTCGCGGTGCGGGCCGGCAAGCTCGTGGCGCGCGACGTGTTCCTCCTCGAGAACGTCGCCGGCGTCGATGACGGCGAGGCGCTGGCGGCCTTCGTCGAGCAGTACTACGCGGCCGCCGGCTCGGTCCCGCCGCGCGTGCTGGTGCCGGTGGCGCTGCCCGCCGCCGATGAGCTGGTGACCCTCCTGGAGGCGCGCCGCGGCCACCGGGTCGAGATCGTCACGCCGCAGCGTGGGCGGAACCGCTCGCTGCTCGCCCTCGCCTCGCGCAACGCGGCCGAGACGCTGGCCAGGGAGCAGGCGCGCTGGCTGGCCGACCAGGGCAAGACGCTCGAGGCGCTGACGGAGCTGGCCGATGCGCTCGGCCTCCCCGCGCCCCCCACGCGCATCGAGTGCTACGACATCAGCACCATCCAGGGCGCCAGCACCGTGGGCAGCATGGTCGTCTTCGAGGAGGGCCGGCCGCGGACCGGCGAGTACCGCCGTTTCCGCGTGCGGAGCGTCCAGGGCCCGAACGACTTCGCCAGCCACCAGGAGGTGCTCCGGCGCCGCTTCGCGCACGCCCTGCGGGTGGAGGAGGGGGGCGTGGAGGAGCTGCGCTGGCGGCTGCCGGACCTCGTGGTCGTCGACGGCGGCAAGGGGCAGGTGAGCGCCGCACGCGAGGTCCTCGACGAGCTGGGCCTGCACGACGTCCCGCTGGCGGGCCTGGCCAAGGAGCGGGAGGAGCTGTTCCTCCCGGACCGCAGCGACCCCATCGTGCTGCCGGCCACGAGCCCGGCCCTGTACCTCGTGCAGCGCCTGCGCGACGAGGCGCACCGTTTCGCGATCACGTACCACCGCCAGGTGCGGGCGAAGGCCCAGGTGCGCTCCGCGCTCGACGACCTGCCCGGCGTGGGGCCCGCCCGCAAGCGCGCGCTGCTGCGTGTCTTCGGCTCGGCCCGGCAGATTCGTCAGGCCAGCGTGGAGCAGGTCGCCGCCGTGCCCGGCATCGGGCCGGCCCTCGCCGCCCGGATCAAGGCGTCGCTCGACAGCTGACCCCCATCGGGCGGCCCGCTGCCGCGACTGCTATAGTCCCGGCCGATGCGCCGCCTCATCCCCTTCCTCATCGTGGCCGTGGGTCTGCTCGCGCTCGCCGTGGACGTCCTGCCCGAGTTCCCGCGGCCCGGCTCGGATCCGCCGGCGTCCGCGGAGACGCGCCTCGGGCTGGACCTGCAGGGCGGCCTGGGCGGCGAGTACCAGGCGTTCACCGCCGACGGCTCCACGCCGTCGAAGGGCGACATGGAGACGATCCGCACGATCATCGAGAACCGCGTCAACGCCAGCGGCGTCGCGGAACCGGTCGTGCAGACGCTCGGCAGCGACCGCATCGTCGTGGAGCTCCCGGGCGCCACCGACCAGCAGGAGATCCGGCAGCTCATCGGCTCGACCGGCCGGCTCGACTTCGTGCCCATCCCCACGGGGGCGACGCCGCCGGCGCAGGACGGGCCCATCGATCCGACGCTCCCGGCGCTCTTCGCGGGCAGCGAGATCGACCCCGGCGGCGTGAGCCCCGGCTTCGACCAGCGCACCGGCGAGCGGACCGTCAACTTCAAGCTGAAGGCCGATGGCGCGAAGGCGTTCGCCGACTACAGCCGCGCGAGCGTGGGACAGTACTTCGCGATCGTCCTCGACGGCGTCGTCGTTTCCGCGCCGGTCATCCGCGAGCCGATCCTCGACGGCAGTGGCCAGATCAGCGGCACCTTCACGACGGCGGAACAGCGGCGCCTGGTGACGACGCTGAAGTACGGCGCCCTGCCGCTCGCCCTCAGGGAGCTGACCTTCAAGTCGATCAACGCCACGCTCGGCGCGGAGTTCCTGGCCGCGAGCATCCTGGCCGGCCTCATCGGC
>JBGPMJ010000302.1:0-3075 GCA_041486935.1 Candidatus Limnocylindria bacterium
CTGCTCCCACTTGACCGTGTGGAGGAGGTCGAGGACGCGTTCCATCGGACCCGACTCGACCCGATACTCGGCCCAGTACGGCTTGGCGTCACGCTCGGGGTCATAGCGAAGGATGCGCAGATCGACCTGCATCGGCTGCTTCGGCCTCAGTAGGTGCGCGGCTTCGGTTCGAAGCGCGTGATCGTGACCGGCTTGTAGGCAAGGCGCGGGCCGCCTTCGGCGCGATAGGCAAGGCTGTGCTTCAGCCAGCCGGCGTCGTCCCGCTCGGGGTGATCCTCACGGAAATGCGCGCCGCGACTCTCCTCGCGCGCCAGCGCCGAAGCGACGGTCGCCTCCGCGCAGTCGAGCAGGTAGCCCAGCTCGTGCGCCTCGAGCAGGTCCGTGTTGAAGATCGAGCCGGCATCCTGCACGCGGGCCCGCTTGTAGCGCTCCTTGAGCTCCCGGACCAAGGGGACGAGTCGGCGCAGCCCGTCGCCGGTCCGGAAGACGCCGCAGTCGTCCATCATCGCGGCGGCCAGCTCGGCCCGGATGTGGTTCGGGTTCTCGCCGACCCCCCGGGTGCGCAGCGCCTCGAGCTCGGCGCGCACCGGCTCGTGGGCGTCGGCGGCCACTTCGGGTGCAGCGGCCGAACGGCAGTACTCGGCCATCGAGCGGCCGGCCCGCCGCCCGAAGACGAGCAGGTCCACCAGCGAGTTCGTGCCCAGCCGATTGGCGCCGTGCACGCTGACGCACGCCACCTCACCGGCGGCGTGCAGGCCCGGCAGCACCGTGCCCCGGTCGTCCACGACGACACGCGCCTCGATATCCGTGGGCAGGCCGCCCATGGCGTAGTGGGCGGTGGGCTGGATGGGCACCGGCTGGGTGAGCGGCTCGACCCCCTGGTAGATGCGGGCGAAGTCGGTGATGTCCGGCAACTTCGCCTCGATGACCTCGCGCCCCAGGTGGCGCACGTCGAGGTAGACGAAGTCCTGGCCGCCGATGCCCCGCCCGGCCCGGGTTTCCATGTAGATGGCCCGACTGACCATGTCGCGCGGCGCCAGCTCCATGAGCCTCGGCGCGTAGCGCTCCATGAAGCGCTCGCCCTGGTCGTTGAGCAGGTAGCCGCCCTCGCCGCGGGCGGCCTCCGAGAGCAGGATGCCCAAGCCCACGATGCCGGTCGGGTGGAACTGGTAGAACTCCATGTCCTGGAGCGGGATGCCGCGCCGGTAGGCCAGCGCCATGCCGTCGCCGGTGAGCGTGTGGGCGTTCGAGGTGACACGGAACATGCGGCCGTTGCCGCCCGTGGCCAGGAGCACGGCCGCGGAGCGGAAGACGTGCAGCTCGCCGTCGGCGATGCGGTAGGCGACCACCCCACCGGTGAGACCCCCGTCGACCAGCAGGTCCACCACGTGGTACTCGTCGAAGAACGTCACCTCGTGCTTGATGCACTGCTGGTAGAGCGTCTGCAGGATCATGTGGCCGGTGCGGTCGGCCGCGAAGCAGGAGCGACGGACCGGCCCCTCCCCGAAGTTGCGGGTATGGCCGCCGAAGCGCCGCTGGTCGATGCGCCCGTCGGGCGTCCGGTTGAACGGCAGACCCATCTGCTCGAGCTCGATGACGCGCTCGATCGCCTCCTGGGCGAGCACCTCGGCGCCGTCCTGGTCGACGAGGTAGTCGCCGCCCTTGACGGTGTCGAACATGTGCCATTCCCAGTGGTCTTCCTCCAGGTTGCCCAGCGCGGCGCAGATGCCACCCTGCGCGGCACCGGTGTGGGAGCGCGTGGGGTAGAGCTTGGTCAGGACGGCCGTGCGCACCCCGGCGCGGGCTAGCTCGAGGGCCGCCCACAGGCCCGCCCCGCCGGCGCCCACGATGACCGCCTCGAATGCATGGATGACCGGTGGCCGTGCCGCCCCAAGGGACACCGGCATCAGCGCGTCCCGGGCATGGGCAGGGTCAGCACGACGTTCGTGCCCAGCACGAAGAGCAGCACGCCGAGCAGGGCCAGCGCCGTCAGGCTCGCCACCCGCACCCGAGGCCGGTGGGCGTAGTCGGTGATGATCGTGCGCACGCCCATCGTGCCATGGAAGAGCACCAGCATCAGCAGGGTCCAGTCGAAGGCCCGCCAGAAGAGCTGGTTCCAGCGCTGGTCGACGATGAAGGCCGTGTCCTGGTCGGCGGGGTCGAAGACGAAGTGCAGGATGAGGTAGTGGGCGAGCGCCAGCACGAAGAGGGCGAGGCCGGACAGGCGCATCAAGTACCAGATCGCGGTCTCGCGACCGCCGCCCGGCGGCTTGGGTCGTCCGGAGCGCGAGTAGCGCTTCATCGGAAGAACTGCGGCAGGCCGAAGACCGGGGCCATGATCTGGTAGGCCACGGGCAGGCCGACGGCGATGAAGATCGCCCAGCAGCCGTACCACAGCGCGCGGTGGTAGCGGGTGAACGGGGGCCACAGATCCATCACGATGATGCGCAGGCCGTTGAGGGCGTGGTACAGGAGCGCGGCCCCCAGCAGCACCTCGCCGATGCGGCCGGGGAGGCTGGCGTAGACCTTCAGGACCTCGTCGTAGAGCTTCGGATCCCCACCCACGAGGTAGATGTCCACCACGTGCACGACGACGAAGGACCATACGGCCACGCCGCTGATGCGGTGGAAGGCCCAGGCGACCATCCCCTCGCCACCTCGGTAGCGGAGCAGCATGCGACCTCCGTCTGGTGGTGCCGGGAGCCATACGCGCGGGCGGTGCCTCGTGCCGTTCGGCAGCCGCTCGGGCGGCGTCATCCTAGCGCGAATCGCGGACCCCGGATCGGCAGCGAAGGGCGGCGCCGGGCGGCGCTGGGGTATCCTGAGCCGCCCCGATCGCCCGTCACGGAGGACCCGCTTGAAGCTCCAGGAGTTCCACGCCAGACAGCTCCTGCGGGCCTCCGGGCTACCGGTCCCAGCCTGGTCGGTGGCAACGACGCCGCAGGAGGTGGGCAAGGCCGCGGTCGAGTATCTGGCGGGGGGTGCGGAACGCGTCGTGGTCAAGGCCCAGGTCCTTGTCGGCGGGCGCGGCAAGGCCGGCGGGGTGAAGCTGGCGGCCACCCCCGAGGAGGCCGC
>JBGPMJ010000303.1:0-3073 GCA_041486935.1 Candidatus Limnocylindria bacterium
GTATGGCCCGCACCATCCTCGTCGTCGATGACGAACCCACGCTCCTCGCCACGCTCGCGGAGAACCTCGGCGAGGAGGGCTTCCGTGTCGTCACCGCGGCCGACGGTCGGGAGGCGCTGGAGCGCTTCGCCGCCGAGCGCCCCGACCTCGTGGTCCTGGACGTCATGCTGCCGGAGCTGAGCGGCCTCGAGGTCTGCCGCATCATCCGCCACGAGTCGTCGGTCCCCATCATCATGCTCACCGCGCGTACGGGCGAGCTGGACACGGTGGTCGGCCTCGAGGTCGGCGCCGATGACTACGTGACGAAGCCATTCAGCCTGCGTGAGCTGCAGGCCCGCATCCGGGCCCTCCTGCGCCGGTCCGAAGGGCAGCAGGCGCCGCCCCCAGGAGCCCTCGTCGATCTCGGGAGCGTGCAGGTCGATCTCGCTGGGCACCGCATCCTCCGCGCGGGGATCGAGCTGCCGGTCAAGCCCAAGGCCTTCGAGCTGCTCGCCTTCCTCGTCGCGAACCCCGGCCAGGTCTTCACGCGCGACCAGCTGCTGGAGCGTGTGTGGGGCTACGACTACGCAGGCGAGACGCGCACCGTGGACGTCCACGTCCACTGGCTGCGCAGCGCCATCGAGGCGAACGCCGGCCGGCCGGAGCTGCTGCGCACGGTGCGCGGCGTCGGCTACGTCCTGCGCCGCCCGGCGTCCTGACGGCGACACACGGCCGGCGGCGGGCTTGAGCGCGTGACCCTGCCCGTCTTCGTCTTCGTCGCGGCGCTCGTGGTCGCCATCGGAATCTCCGTGGCGCTGGCCATCGGCCGCGGCGCCGCCCTGGCCAACCTGCGCGAGATCCTCGGGGTGGGTGCCGAGGGCGACCTCGAAGCGGCCGCCCGTGCGGTCGTCGACGGCCGCACCGCCGCCGCGTGGCAGGCCCAGCAGCGGGCGGCGGACCTGGCGAACCTGGCCGACCTCATCGCCGTCGGGATCCTGCGGCTCGACGAGGAGCTCCGGGTGGTCCTTGCGAACCATGCGGCCCACGCCTTCCTCGAGCGGGCTCCGGGTGAGCTGCCGGGCCTGAGCCCGATGGAGGCCTTCGCCGATCACGAGGCCGAGGCGATCCTCCTCAGCGCACGGGAACGGCTCGCCGCGAGCGGCGAGGTGCTCGTCGGCGGACCGGACGGCCGACGGCTCGTCGTGCGCGCTCGGCGGTCGCCGGCGGGCGGCTTCTGGGTCGTCCTCGAGGACGTGACGGAGCTTCGCCGGCTGCAGCGCATCCGCTCGGAGTTCATCGACAACCTGTCCCACGAGCTGCGCACGCCACTGGCGAACGTCCGGCTGCTGACCGAGGCGCTGACCCGGGATCTCGAGGCATTCGATGCGCCGGACCGCGTGCGCGATCGCGTCGCCAAGCTCGACGTCGAGAGCGGGCACCTCGTGCAGATGGTCAACGAGCTGCTCGACCTCTCGCGTATCGAGTCCGGGGCCAGCCAGCTCTATCTCGACGTGGTCGACCTCGGTGAGGTCGCCCGGGCCGCCGCGGACCGGCTGCGCCTCTTCGCCGAGCGGCAGGGGGTGCGGCTCGAGAGCGACGTCCCCGAGCAGCCGCTGCTGGTCAAGGGCGACGCCGAGCGCCTCGGCCAGGTGCTCGCCAACCTCGTGCACAACGCGGTGAAGTTCTCCCCGACGGGACAGTCCGTGGTCATCCGCGCGGAGAGGGGTGCGGACGAGGTCGTGGTCACCGTGGCGGATCACGGACCGGGGGTGCCGAGAGCCGACCAGGCGCGCATCTTCGAGCGCTTCTACAAGGTCGACCGGGCGCGCGTCCGCGGGCAGGGCGGCACGGGCCTGGGGCTGGCCATCGCACGCAACATCGTCGAGGGCCATGGCGGCCGCATCTGGGTCCAGAGCGAGGAAGGCTCGGGCTCGACCTTCAGCTTCGCGATCCCGGCGGCCGACTTTGCCTGAGGGGCGCTCGGCTACGGGTTGAGGTCCTCGATCTGGCCGCTGGCCAGGAAGACGATGTCCTCGGCGATGTTCGTGACGCGATCCCCGATCCGCTCCAGGGCCTGCGCCGCGAAGAGGATCGCCGCGCCTCGGTCGACGTTCGCGGGGTCGGCGCGCATGAGGTCGAGGACCTCGTCGACGACGCGGCGGTAGAGGTGGTCGATCTCGTCGTCACGGGCAGCCACCTGGCGGGCCTCGGCCGTGTCGATATCGACCAGCGCGCGGGTGATGCCGCGCACGAGTTCGGCGGCCAGCTCGCCCATGCGGGGCAGGTCGACGTACCGCTTGAGCGGCGGATGGGGGGCCATCTTGCGCGCCTGCTTGGCCACGGCGGCGGCGTGGTCGCCGATCCGCTCCAGCTCGTAGGTCACGTGGTCGAGCGCGAGCAGGAAGCGCAGGTCGCGCGCCACCGGCTGCTGCGTGGCGATGGTGATCGTGATCAGGCGGGAGACGTTCTGCTGGGCCTCGTTGATGCGGCCGTCGTCGAGGATGACCGCCAGCGCCGCGTCCGCGTCGTGACCGACGAGCGCGGCCAGGGCGCGGCGGATCTGCTCCTCGACGAGCGAGCCCATGCGCAGCACGGCGTCCTTGATGATGCGCAGTTCGTGGTCGAGCGGCTCGCGCGGCGGGGTGTGGAGGGGTGTGTCCGGAATCGGCTGGCCCCCGAACTCGTCCCGGGCCGGACCGACCTGTTCGGCGAGGGTCTCGGCGTCGCGTCGCTGATCGTCCACTCCTGCCTCCTAGCCGAAGCGTCCCGAGACGTAGTCCTCGGTGAGCTGCTGGCGCGGGTTGGTGAAGATCTGCCCGGTCGGGCCCATCTCCACGAGGAACCCCGCGCGGTCCTCGTCCATCGTGAAGAAGGCCGTTTCGTCGCTCACTCGCGAGGCCTGCTGCATGTTATGGGTGACGATGATGATCGTGTAGGTCTCGCGCAGGCTCGTGATCAGCTCCTCGATGCGCAGCGTCCCGCGCGGATCGATCGCCGACGCCGGCTCGTCCATCAGGATCACCTCCGGCTCGACCGCCATGGCGCGGGCGATGCACAGGCGCTGCTGCTGTCCACCGGAGAGCGAGAGGGCCGA
>JBGPMJ010000304.1:0-3071 GCA_041486935.1 Candidatus Limnocylindria bacterium
GCCGCCTGCTCGCGGTCGCCGGTGCGGCTGATCGTGAATCCGATCTGTGGCGGGATGGTGGCCGTGACGGTGATCTCCGAGATGCGGTACGCGGAGTCCTTGTTGCGCAGCGACGCATTGGCCCTCTCTTGGAGCGCCGTGGCCTTGATGACCACGTCCGCCAGGAGCCCCGGGTCGATGCGCTCGATGGCCGTGACCAGCGTGTGGCGGGCTTTCCCAGCTGCCTCTCGGGCCTTTTCCGCCGCGCCAGGCGCCTCGGCGCGCGCCTTTTCGGCGACCTCGCGGGCCGTCTCTCCAGCCGCATGGCGCGCCTGCTCGGCGGCCTGCTTGGCCCTCTCCAGGAAGGACATCACGCCACCTCAGCTCGTCGCGATCGTCGGGGGATCGGCCGGCATCCTAGCACCGAGCCCGGTCTCAGCCCCGGTACACGGCCAGCAGCAGCCCGTCGCCCACGGGCAGGATGGTGGCCGAGAAGGCCGGATCCGCGAGCACCGTGGCGTTGAAGAGGCGCAGCGCGTTCGACTCGGCCGTCATGCCGCCGGCCGCGCCGGGCCGCGCCGCCAGCCCGCCCCACAGGACGTTGTCGGCGACGACGAGCGCACCGGGGACCAGCAGCGGCCGGAGGGCGGCAAGGTACCCGAGGTACTCGGGCTTGAGCGCGTCGATGAAGGCGAGGTCGAAGGGCCCCTCGAGCGTCGGCTCCCCGTCGGCGAAGGCCTCGAGCGCAGGACGGCTGACCACGACGATCCGCTCGTCGGTGATGCCGGCCTGCCGCCACCAGCCGCGCGCGAGATCCGTGCGCGAGCGGTCCGGGTCGATGGTCACGATCCGCCCGTCGGGCGGCTGCCCGAGGGCCATCCAGAGCGTCGAGTAGCCGTACGCGGTACCCACCTCGACGATGGACCGCCGATTCGCGGCCAGGATGGACAGCACGCGCCCGCTGGAGCGGTCGACGATGGGCACGTTTTCCGGCTCCGCGGCGGCCTCGATGGCCGCCAGTACGGGATGGATCGGGGCGCCGATGCCCTCGATGTAGTCGAGGTCGATGGCGCTGGGAACATAGCCGGCGGGCTTCATCAGTGGCGCCCCAGCCAACGCGCCAGGCTCGGGCCGCCCGGCGCCTTGCCGGTGCGCTCGGCCTTCGCGTCGAGGCGCCCGAAGGCCCGCTGCGTGTAGCGCACGCCCAGCCAGCGCAACGGCTCGGGCTCCCAGTTCGGGGAGCGGTGGCCGACCATCGGCAGCTCGGTCAGCGCGGAGGCCGTGCCGGTGATGAGGTCGGCAAGCGCGCGCCCCGCGATGTTCGTGGCACCGACCCCGTGGCCGGTGTAGCCGCGCGCCGACGCGATGCCGGTCGCCGGGTCGTAGGTGAAGCCGGGCATCCAGTCGCGGGGCATCCCGAGCGGGCCGCCCCAGGCGTGCGTGAAGCCGACGTCGCGCAGTGCCGGGAACCAGGCGCGGACCATGCCCCGCAGCATCTCGTGCGTCTTCTCGTGGCGGTCGTACTCCGGCCGGACGGGCGAGCCGAAGCGGTAGGGCGCGCCGCGCCCGCCGAAGAGGATCCGCCCGTCTTCCGTGCGCGAGAGGTAGTCGATGCTTATGCGATAGGAGTGGACGCACTCGCGGGCCCCCCAGCCGATGGACGCCCACTGCTCGTCGCCGAGCGGCTCGGTCAGGACGATGAGCGACCAGACCGGCAGCAACTGCCGGTGGAGCTGTCGCAACTGCGTCAGGTAGGCCTCGCCGGCGAGGACGACGGTCCGCGCGTGGACGTCGCCGCGCGCGGTGCGCAGCATCGGACCTTGACCGCCAGGCTGGCCGGGCCTGAAGCCCGTGACCGCGGTCCCCTCGTGGATCGTGGCCCCGCGCCGCTCGACCGCCCGAGCCAGGCCGCGCACCAGGCGCCCTGGGTGGATGACTGCGCAGTCGGGCGTGTAAACGGCCCCGAGCGCACCCGCGATCCGGATCCGTTCTGCGGTCTCGGCCGCACCGAGCAGCCGGTTGCGTTCGCCGAACCCGAACCGCTCGTACGTGGCGATGTCGTCGCGGAGCGCCTGCAGGTGGTGCGGGCCGCGGGCGACCGTCAGGCGCCCGCCCTTGTGCCAGCCCGCGTCGATGCCCTCCTCGGCGCTCGCGCGGCCGATCTCCTCGACCGCGTTGTAGGTCTCCTCCTGCGTGGCCCGCGCCGCGGCGGTGCCGTAACGGCGGGTCAGCTCGGGCAGGCTGATGTTGAAGTCGGGCGCGCACCACGCGCCGTTCCGTCCCGAAGCCCCGAAGCCGGCGATCTCCTTCTCGAGGATGACGACCTGCAGGCCGGGCTCACGGCGCAGGAGGTAGAGCGCTGTCCACAGGCCGGAGTAGCCGGCGCCGAGGATGGCCACGTCGGCATCGATCGAGCCGTCGAGCGGCGGCCGCGGCGTCAGGTCGTCGTCGCTCGTCTCGAGCCAGAAGCTCACGTCGCCGTAGCCGTTCGCGGTCATGCCGTGAGGACCTCTCCTGCGATGCGTTCGATCAGCGCCGCGCCCTCGTTGCGCGTGGAATTGACGAGCGTCGAGACCGGGTACGCCTCGAGGTCCGCGGCCGGGGAGGGGACGAGCAGGCCGTGCAGGTCAGCCACATCCTCCAGGTTCGGGTCGAGCCAGGTCTCCCATGCGCCGGCGGCGAGGATGACCGGCATCCGGTCGTGGATGCGCGCCATCAGCTCGTTCGGCGTCGTGGTCACGATCGAGCAGCTGCGCAGCCACTCCTCGCTGAGCGGATCCTTCCACGACGACCAGATGCCGGCCAGCGCGAGCGGCGCGCCGTCGCGGCGCTGGATGACGTAGGGCTGCTTCGGCCGGCCCTCGGCACGGCGCCACTCGTAGAACGAATCGACCGGGATCAGGCAGCGCTTCTTGCGGATGCTGGTGCGGAAGACGGGGCTCGTGAAGACGGTCTCGGCCCGCGCGTTGATCGTGCGGTAGCCGATCTTCGGGTCCTGCGCCCAGGAGGGGATGAGGCCCCACCGGAAGGTGGTCAGGAGCCGCCGGTCGTCCGGTGGCTGGACCACGGCGATGACGCCCTGCGAGGGCGCC
>JBGPMJ010000305.1:0-3057 GCA_041486935.1 Candidatus Limnocylindria bacterium
CGCTGCGCGGACCGTGGACGGTGACCGTGCCCGGCGCCATCCGTTCCTGGGGCGATGCCCATGCGCGCTTCGGGCGCATCCCCTGGCCGGACCTCCTCGCGCCGGCGGTCGAGCTGGCCGAGGGCTTCGCCGCGAGCCCCGGTTGGTGTTCCGCCATCGAGGGTGCAGCCGGCGTCTTCGGGACCGACTCCGACTGGGCCCGGGTCTTCCGGCCGTACGGCCGGCCCTGGAGGCCCGGCGAGCGCGTCGCGCCCACCGGCCTGGCCGCGACACTGGGGCGCCTCGCCGGCGAGGGTCCCGACGCGGCCTACAGCGGCTCGCTCGCTCGACGAGCGGCGGCGTACCTGGCCCTGAACGGCGCCCCGCTCGGCGCCGACGACCTGGCCGACCATCGCTCGACCTGGACCGAGCCCATCCGCACCGAGTACCGCGGCGTGATCGCCGCCAGCCACCCACCGAACAGCTGTGGCCCCATCGCGCTGGAGCTGCTGAACGTCCTGGAGCGGTTCGACCCACCGCCGCCCGAGGCCTTCGACGGGCGCGGGGTCGCCGATGCGCGCTGGGTCCACCTGGGACTGGAAGCCGCCCGGCTCACGCTGGCCGATCGCGACCGGCTGTTGACCGACCCCGAGGCGATGGCGCCCGGCGCCCTCGACGAGCTCCTCTCCGCGGACCGCGCGTCCGAGCTGGCGGCCCGCATCGACCCCGAGCGCGTGACGCCACCTGTTCCCATGACACTGCCCCATGGCGGCGGCACGGTCTATCTCGCAACGGCCGACCGCTGGGGCGGCGTGGTCAGCCTCATCGAATCGAACTACAGCGGCTTCGGGTGTGGGCTCGTCGATCCCGAAACCGGCATCGCCTACCAGGACCGCGGGGCTTTCTTCAGCCTCGACCCGGCGCATCCGAACGTGCTGGCGCCGCGGAAGCGGACGATGCACACGCTCACGCCGGGGATGCTCTTCCGCGAAGGGCGGCCGTGGGTGGTGCACGGGTCGATGGGCGGCGAGGTTCAGCCGCAGGTCTTCGCGCAGGTCGTCTCCGCGCTCGTGGACGGCGGCGTCGACGTGGCCACCGCGGTTGCGGCGCCGCGCTGGGCGGCGGACGTGGTCGAGCACTACGGGCCTCCGTCGCTGACCGTGATGGAGCCCCGCTTCCGGCCCGAGGTCGCCGCCGGGCTGCGCGCCCGTGGCCACGACGTCCGGCTCGCAGAGCCGTTCGACCACGGCCTGGGCCACTGCCACGCCATCGAGCTGGTGCGCGATCCCGCGGCGCCCGACGATCCCGGGCGGACGGCCTTCGCGGCGGCCACCGACCCCCGCTCGGAGGGTGCGCCGAGCACCTGGTGACCCGCGCTATACTCCGGGGCGGCCGGTCGCGCCGCGCTCACGACCTCCGCGGCTGGCCATTCCGTTGCCCGGAGGGATCCCACCCCGTGAGCTCGAACGTCGCCCAGAACTACCCGTATGCCAGCGAGACGGAGGCGGAACGCGCCGCTGCCGTGGCGCGCGCAGTGAGCGAGTTCGAGGGGCTCGGCGACCGGATCGCCGCCGAGGCCACGCCGCCCGGGGCGCCCGGCGAGGACGAGGGCTGGTGGGTCTGGGTCTGTCCAGCCGACGGCTTCACCGGTCGGCTGCACGTCGCGGGCTACGCCCGGGAGCGCCATGCCGTCTACACCGTCTGCGACGGCTGCGGACGCTCCTTCCTCCGCTGACCCGGATGCGCACGGGAACCTGAGCGCCGCGCGGCGGCGCATGGTCGTCGACGCGCTGGGCATGGTCGTATCGGCGAGCGCGTTCGGGCTGGTCTACGGGCTCGCGGCACGGCAGGGCGGCCTGTCCATCGTCGAGATGCTCGCGATGAGCGTCTTCGTGCTCGCGGGCGCCGCCCAGTTCGCGGCCATCGGCCTGATCGCCCAGGGTGTCCCGTGGCTGGCCATCCTGCTTTTGACGGCCCTGCTCAACGCGCGTCATCTGCTCTACTCGGCGGCCCTCGCGCCGTGGCTGGCCGGACGCCGGCGTCTCCTACGGGCGGCCATGGCCCACGTCCTGACCGACGAGGCGTTCGGGCTCGCCCTGCCGCTCTTCCAGCGGCTCGGACGGGCCGACGTGCCGGGCTACTGGCTGGCTGCCTCGCTCATCGTCCTGCCCTGGATGGCCATGAACGTCGTCGGCTACGTCGGAGGCCAGGGCATCCCCGATCCTGGGCGGCTCGGGCTCGACGTCGTCTTCCCGGCCGCCATGGCCGGCCTCGCGGTGGGCCTGGTGACCGGTCGTCGCGAGCTGACGGCCGCGGTCGTCGGCGCCGCGGTCGCGGTCGGGGTCGGCGTCACGCTGGTGCCCGCCGTGGGGATCGTGGCCGGCGGCCTGCTGGGGCCGCTCGCCGGCCTGCTCGTGCCGGCCCGCGCCGCCGGCGATGCCGGGGCCGCGGCCGCCGGCTCCGCTGACCACCCCAGCCCGCACGGCGACGACCCGCAGGTCGGGCTGGCCGGCTGACGATGTCGCTCGACCTCGTGGCCCTGGCGCTGTTGATGGGAGCGGTCACCTACCCGTCGCGTGCGCTGCCGATCCTCGCGCCGGGGATCGAGCGGCTGCCGCCGCGTGCGCTCGAATACCTCCGCCTCGTCGGGCCGGGCGTGCTGGCGGCGCTCGCCGCGGTCAGCGTCCTGGTCGTGCGCGAGGGCGACGCGGCTCCCACCCTGCACATCGGGATCGAGTTCGCCGCCGTGCTGGCCGGCATCGCCGTCGTCCGCTGGCGGCGCAACGTCTTCCTCGGCATCGCCGTGGCGGTCATCGCCGTGGCGCTGGTTCGGGCGATCGCGCCGGCCTGAGTTCAACCGCCGGCCGCCTGACCCCGCCGGGCCTCGACCTCCACTTCGACCATCAGCGACGGCTCGATGAGCCGAGTCACCTCGACGATCGTGGCCGCGGGACGGATGGCCCCGAACAGCTCGCCGTGGACGGCCAGCACCTCCGCTGCACGGGACATGTCCGTGACGTACAGCCTGGTCCGCACGACGTCGCCGAGCGTGAAACCAGCCTCCGAGAGGGCCTTTGC
>JBGPMJ010000306.1:0-3050 GCA_041486935.1 Candidatus Limnocylindria bacterium
GCATCGGGCTCGTCGTCGTCCTTGACGTCGTGCTGCTCGGCTCGGCGGCGCTGGGCTGGCTGGGGGTGCGCGTCGGCTGAGCGGCCCCGGGGCCGCGACCTACGATCCCTTCTCGACCGGGAAGCCGGAGGCGCGCCAGGCCGTGACGCCACCGGCGACCCAGGAGACGTCCTCGAAGCCCGCGCGGCGCAGCAGGCTGGCGGCGACCGAGCTGCGCATGCCGGAGGCGCACATAGCGAGGATGGGCCGGTCTCTGGGCAGCTCCGCGAGGCGGTCGGGCAGGTCGCCGCACATGAGGTGGACGGCGCCCGGCACGTGGGCCGCGGCGAACTCGTCGGCCTGGCGCACGTCGATGACGACCGGCCCCTCGCCATCCCGACCGGCGCCACCGGCGAGGGCCTCCCGCAGCTGGCCCACGGTCAGGCGGCCGCTGGCCTCGATCGGCTCGCCGCCGTCCTGCCAGGTGCCGAAGCCGCCCTGGAGGTGCCCCTCGACGTGCTCGTAGCCGATCCGCAGCGCCTGGCGGACGGCATCGTCCCAGTCCTCCGGGCGCTCCAGGACCAGCACCAGCGGCCGGTCGAAGTCGACGACCCATCCGAGCCAGGTGCCGAACAAGTTGCCGGCGGGGATGGAGATCGAGCCGGGCACGTGGGCCACGGCGTGGGCGGCCGGCGAGCGCAGGTCCACCAGCAGGTGGTCACCGGCCAGGAGCTCCCGCACGCGGTCCAGGCGCAGCGGCCGCGGACCGGGCACGGCGCCGATCGGCCGGGGACCGGCCTGGTTCAGCGAGCGCATCCTCGCGAAGTAGCGCGGGAAGGCCGGCTGGCCCACCAGCAGGGCGTCCACGAAGGCCTCCACCTCATCCACCTGGAGCAGCGGGTTGTGGCGCCGCTCGTAGCCGATGGTGCTGCTGGGCGTCGACGAGATGGATTTGGAGCAGAGCGAGCCTGCGCCGTGGGTCGGCAGCACGCCCACGTAGTCGTGGTGCTGCAGGAGCTTCTCGTGCAGTGAGCTGAACATCGCCCGCGCGAAGGGGCGTGCGTTCTCGGCACCGAGCAGGTCGGTGCGGCCGACCGCGCCGACGAGGAGGGAACCGCCGGTGAAGAGGAGGGCCGGCTCGGCAGCGCGGGCGCGGTCCGCGACAGCGTAGCTCACGTGCTCCGGCGTGTGGCCGGGCGTCTCGATGGCCACGAAACGCAGGGAACCGACATCGACCGAGTCGCCATCGCGCACGCCGAGGAACGGCGTCGCCAGCTCGGCGCCCGCGCCGATGACGTGGATGGCGCCGGTCATCTCGGCCAGCTCGCGGCCGCCCGAGACGTAGTCGTTGTGGAGGTGCGTCTCGAAGACGTGGGTGATGCGCAGCTCCCTGGCACGCGCTTCCTCGAGGTAGATGTCCACGTCCCGGCGCGGGTCGATGACCGCGGCAACGCCCCGCGCGTCGTCGGCCATCAGCGCGCTGACGTGGCCGAGGCTGGGCAGGACGAACTGGCGCAGGTGCATGGACGAAGCCTAGCACCGGCCGGGAACGGCGAGCCGGTCAGAGTCCGCGGGGCACCTTCGCCGCGATCTCCTCCTTGAGTCGCTTCCACTGCGGAGCCGACGCCACCGTCGCCTCCCCGTTCACCTTGACGAACTGCCACGTCCTGCGGACCTCGGCGGAGGACACCAGGCGGGCGATCGCACCGGGGAGGAGAGTGAGGTACTTGCCGTGGGCCTTCGCGATGATCGCGCGGTAGCGCGTCCAATCGATCGGCGTCGCCGAGAGAAGCGACAGGACGTCTGCCTCGTCCTTGTCGCCCTTGGTGCGACCCTGGCGATCGATCCACGCGCAGAGCTTCAGGATCAGAAGGCCCTCGGGGTTGATGACCCGAAACCCCATCATCGTCCTGGAGGGCTCGATCAGTTCCTCGATCGCGACCCCGGAGTTCGAGAGGTGTTCGACGAAGATGTCGACCTCCACCCGCTCGATGATCAGTTCGTACCTCCGCAGGTTGCTGTTCCTGGTCAGGGCCGGCCCGAACTCCTGTTGAAGCCGGCCGAGACCTCCGAAGTCGACGGCGATGTCGACGTCGGTCGATCGCTGGCCGCGGGCGTAGAGGTAGACCGCCCACCCGCCGAGGATGACCGCGTCCGGAACGACCCTCTGGAGGCGTGCGAGGACCGCCTCCGCGCCGCGGACCTGCGCGTCGCGGTAGAAGTCGTTCACAGCGCCAGCCTCCCCTCCAGCGCCCGCAGGTAGTCCGACGCGAAGAAGTCGGCCTCCGCCCACAGGTCGACGTAGAGCTGCGCCGGACCCACGATCTCGGGCAGGTTGCGGGCGAGCACGCTATCTGCCTCATGGACGATGAGGGTGGCGGCGCCCACATCGGGTGACTCGTTGAACCGACGGCGAAGTTCGACGAGCGTCGCCTCGTCATCGGGGCGCACGTAGGCTCGAGCCACCGAGAAGGGGGCAGGCTCGTCGCCGTAACGCGCCACGAACCCGGCGAACGACGTCAGGGCGAGCCCGGGCGGCAGCACGCGCACAAGATCCCGTGCGTGCTCCATGGAGGTGAAGGCGGCGAGAGGCCTGGACGGCTGACGGCGAGCGGCCCACAACAGCAGGATCTTCCTGACGTCGCGCACGACGAGGTTCTTGCCGACGACGCGGGCGGCTCCGACAGCCCGGAGCGGCTCCAGCGCCAGGTGAACGTTGCCCGGAGACATGCCGAGTTCGGCCGCCAGTTCGCGCTGGCGGAACGTCGTCCGACGATTCTCCAGCACGTCGTCCGCCATCTGCCGCCAGAGGATCTCTCGTTTGAGCATCGTTCATTCGTCCTACTGAACATTCGGCCTATATTCAGTATGTGGCGAACAATCGAGCCCGTCAAGCGCAAGCGGGGCAGAGGTCGAGGGAGACGTGGCTCAGCGCACGTCGTAGCGCTCGACCGGGCTCCAGATGCTGTTCGCGTTGTACGGCGTCGGGTTCGCCCGGGAGCGGACGTACCAGCTCCCCCTGGTGGAGAACCGGAACGTGGTGACCGCCTGGCCGACCGAGTTGGCGGCGA
>JBGPMJ010000307.1:0-3042 GCA_041486935.1 Candidatus Limnocylindria bacterium
CCCCTTCCCATCGGTCTGCGGCTGGATCTGCACGGCACCCTGCGAGGCCGCCTGCCGGCGGGGTGTCCTCGAGGAGCCGATCTCGATCCGGACCCTCAAGCGCTTCGCCGCCGAGCACGGCCACCTTCCGCCGGTCCCGAAGCCGTCGATGACGCGCTCGGACCGGGTCGCCATCGTCGGCGGTGGGCCGGCGGGCATGGCGGCGGCCTACTACCTCGCCCGGCTCGGCTACCCGGTCACCGTCTTCGAGGCGATGACGGTCCCTGGCGGCATGATGGCCATCGGCATCCCCGAGTACCGCCTGCCGCGGAACGTGCTGCGCGAGGAGATCGAGCGCATCGTGGGCCTCGGCGTCGAGCTGCGGCTGGACAACGCCATGGGGCGCGACTTCACGCTGGCCGATCTCGAGCGCGACGGGTTCCGGGCCGTCTTCCTCGCCACCGGCGCCTCAAAGAGCCGTCGCCTCGGCGTGCCCGGCGACGACATGCCCGGCGTCGTGCCGGCGACCCTCTTCCTCAAACGGGTCAACCTCGGCGAGCGGCCCCGACTGGCGGGCCCGGTCGTCGTGGTCGGTGGCGGCAGCACCGCGATGGATGCGGCGCGCTCCGCCATGCGCAGCGGCGCCGCGTCGGTGACCGTGCTCTACCGGCGCGGGCGCGGGGAGATGCCGGCGCAGGTCGAGGAGATCGAGGCCGCCGAGCGCGAGGGCATCCTCATCCGCACGGGCCTGGCGCCGACCGAGGTCATCGGCCGCAACGGTGGTGCGGTGGTCGTGCGCGTCCAGGAGCAGCGGCCGAGCGGCGCGAGCAGCGGCGGCCGGACCCTCTACGAGCCCGTGCCGGGCTCCGAGCAGGAGGTGTCGGCGAGCACGATCCTCGTCGCCATCGGCGAGGAGCCCGACCCCTCGATCCTGCCCGAGGGCGCCGGGATCGAGGTCAGCGGCTGGGCCGGCATCGTCGCCGACGCGCGCACGATGGCCACCGGCCGCGCGGGGATCTTCGCCGGCGGAGACGTCGTGTCGGGGCCCAAGACGATCATCGACGCGGTGGCGTCCGGGCGTCGGGCGGCTGGCTCCATCCACGAGTACCTGTCCGGTACGGCCGATGGAGAGGCGGAGATCCTCGCCACGGTCCGTTACCCGACGCCGCCCGAGCCCCGGCTCCGACTCGACCTGGCCCGCCGTGCCCGGACCCACCCGCCGCTGCCGGTCGTCGAGCTCGGGTCCTTCGCCGCGACCCAGGTCGGGTTCGACGAGGCCGCCGCCCGCAGCGAGGCGGCGCGCTGTTTCCGCTGCGACGCCGTCTACAGCTGCTCGATCGTTCAGGTCGCGACCGGCCGGGGTCCCCACGACCGGCCCACGCTCTCGAATACCCAGGAGACGCACGCGCCCATGACAGGAGGGACGACATGACACCGGACCAGGTCTCAGGGTTCTTCGATGCCGGCGAGATGTTCATCGAGGGAACGATCGCGGCCGCGCTGGTCGTCCTCTGGCTGCTCGTCCTGGCGCTGCACATCGGCCGGCCGTACATGGTTCGCAGCACCGGCAAGTTCACCCTGCGCCTGGGGGCCGACCTGTGGTGGATCATCTACGTCGCGCTGCGCGACATCCTCCTCGTCCAGATCTTCCTGGGCAGCTTCATCTTCTTCTATCCGGACGTCATGTCGATGACGGGGATCGATATGCCGATCACCGGCGGCCTGGCCGCGGTCTGCGCGTTCGCCGTCATGATCATCAAGCTGATGACCCGCGGTGACGCCGACGTGTTCTGGTATCGCTGGCAGGTCCTGCTGCTGGGGCTCGGAGCCACCCTGTATATCGGGCCCTACCTGCTCGGCGTCCAGACGACGATGCTCAGCGGCCGCCTGGTGGATCAATTCATGCCCTTGATGGTGAGCGCGAAGAACCCCGACGTGGCCCTGCCGCTGACCTACCTGTCGGGGGCCCTGGTCGGCATCCTCGGCGCCATCGCCGTCGTCTACAACCTTCGGCTCGCCGGTCCGCGCGAGTCCAAGACGGCCTAGGAGGATCCCATGAGCGCAGACGATCTCGCCGAAGCCCTGACCCACGGCGCAGCGGGCTGGATGACCCTGTCGGTCGCGGCCATCCTGCCCATGCTGTGGTCCTTCCTGCTCGTCCTTCACTTCGCCCGGCCGTACATCCTGCGCTTCCTCCAGACGCTCACGCTCCGCTTCGGCGGCGACGTCTGGTGGCTCTCGTACGTGCTGATGCGCGACGCGCTGCTCGTCATCACGCTGGGCCTCAGCATGATCTTCCTGATGCCCAACCTCTACCTGGTGATCGGCCTGCCGATCACCGCGCCGATCTCCACGGTCCTCCTCTTCTGGGCGCTCGTGGTCAAGCTGTGGCGCGACTCCGACGATGACCCGGCCGCATTCCGGCTGGTGAGCGTGCTGATCGTGATCGCGTCGGTGCTCTACATCGTGCCCCAGATCTACGGCATGGAGGCGGCCGACCAGGCATACCTCGGGAACCTGCCGGCGATGCTGATCAGCAGCGAGAACCTCGACCTTGCCCGCCCCATCCTCTGGCTCAGCCTCGGGCTGTTCGCGCTCACCGGCGCGGTCGTCTTCGTCCGCTTCCTCATCGGCCTCGGCCGGGTGACCCCGTCAGGCGAGGAGGCAGGCGGCCCGGCGGCGTAACCGGTGAAGGATCCCGCTCGCGCTCGTCCCATCCGGCGTAGACTTGAGGTCCTCCCGGAATGCCCGGGTGGTCACGCTTGGTCGACGGTTCCTTCTCGAGCCGGCCGTGCAGCGATCGCCTGTCGAGAAGAGAACCGAGGACACACCATGCCCAGCGGAACCGTGAAGAAGGTCATCTCTGACCGCGGCTTCGGGTTCATCACCGCCGAGGACGGCAAGGACTACTTCTTCCATCGCGACGGCCTCGATCGGTCGCTCGACTTCGACCGGCTGGTCGGTGGCGAGAACGTCACCTTCGAGGTCGAGGCGAGCCCCAAGGGCCCGCGCGCTGTGAAGGTGCAGGCCGCCGCCTAGGCTCCAGCCCGATCCGGCTGAACC
>JBGPMJ010000308.1:0-3039 GCA_041486935.1 Candidatus Limnocylindria bacterium
ATGTCGGCCGCGCGCCCGGGCTCGAGGTCCTCCAGCACCTCGACCTGCGTCTCGGGCTCCATCTCCTCCATGGCATCGGCGACGACCTCGTCGTCGAAGGCGGCCATGATGCCGGCCCTGTCGCGCGGCGCCAGCTGGTCGATGATCGTGGCCAGGTCGGCCGGGTGGAGCTCGCGCAGCCCCTCGTGCGGGACGCGCAGCCGGATCGAGGCGATCGAGGTCTCGACCGGGTCCACGTCCTCCCAGTCGATGTAGCGCTCGGGCACCGGCAGGCGCAGATTGCGCGCGATCGTCCGGTACGGCCCCTCGACGCCCAGCCGTCGCAGCAGGCCGGCCGCGCCGACGTCCACCGCCACCAGGTGCAGCTTGCCCTCGATCTCATCGAGACGGAGGTCGTTGACGCGCACGACCTTGCGCCCGTCGATGTCGACGATCTGCTTGTCCTGGAGGTCGGCGAAGAGCAGCAGCTCGTTGTCGCGCTGGCGGAACTTGTCGATCTCGATCGTGGGTGTCGCCAGCTGCGCGCCGCTCGTGTCGAAGCGGGCGACGTCCGCCCAGGGCAGGAAGATCCGGCGTCGATCCGTCTTGACCACCAGGCCGGTGACGGGCGGATAGCGGTCGCCGATGGCGACGATGAGGTCGGCGACCTTGCCGATCGGCTCGCCGTGCCGGTCGAGCACCGGACGGCCGATGACCTGGCTGAGGTAGAACTGCATCTGCCACCTCGCTGGCGGATCCGGCCCGCCGACGGTGGCGCGCAGTCCGGCGCGTCAGGCCGCGGTGGCGGGGCGGGCCCGGTTGAGGCTCACGGCGCCTGGGGCGCCCGAGGTACTGGGTCCGTTCTCCACGATGGGAGGCTTCCTCCGAAACGATGCGGGACGTGCCGCGGCGAGTCTAGCCGCTCGCCGGGACGAGGGTCAACGGGTGCATGCCGGCCAGTGACGTAGCCCGTCGCAGAACGCGCACGCATGCCAGCCGGTCATGCGAGTGGCCGGAACTACGCTCATCTGCCGCTCGATGAAGCCTCATCTCAAGGCAGTCACGCTCGGGTTCGCGGCCCCGGATGCCCGGGGGGCATACGGCTGGGGCGCGGGCTGGGGCGCGGGGCTGGGAGGGACGAGGCGCGCCGCCCGTACGTCCGGCGGACTCGGGGCGGTACCTCCGGGGTCGCGAAGCTTCGATCGGGGCTGCCTACGATGGGCTGCGTGGGATCTCCCGCCCGGCGCCGGCCGGTCGAACGGCCGGATCGCAATACCCGCTACTTCGCCGCGCTTGCGGCCGCCTCGCGCCGCCTGTCGGGCAGCCTCGACCGAGAGGCCGTGCACCGGGCCGTGGTGCGCGAGGTGCTCGGCGCCCTGGAGGTGGATGCGGCCACCATCCGCGTGACGACGCCCGACGGCCGCCTGCCGGTCGTGGCGGCGGCGGGCCTGGGCGCGCGCGCAGCGCGCCGGCTGCCCGACTTCGGCGTGGACGAACCCTGGTTCCGGCGTCTCCGCCGGACGCGCCGCCCATGGGTCCGGGACGACGTCGAGCCCGAGATGACCTACCCGCCCGCCCTCCGCTATCGGGCCTCGGCGGTCGTACCCCTGGTCCAGGGCCGCACCGTCGTCGGGCTGCTCTCCGCCGTGCGCAAGGAGCCTAGACCGTGGCACATCGACGAGGTCGCCTTCCTCGAGGCCGTCGCCGGCCAGGCGGCGATCGCCCTCCACAACGCCGACGTCTACGAGGAGTCCGAGCGCTGGGCCGCCCAGCTGGCCGTCGTCCAGGCCTCCGTCAGCCGCATGAACCGGCTCACCTCGGTGGAGGAGATCGGCCAAGCCGTGGTCGAGGAGACGCGCCGGGTCGTGGCCTATCACAACTGCCGCGTCTACGTCCTCGAGCCGCCCGACGATCTCGTGCCCATCGCCTTCAAGGGTGAGGTCGGCACGTACGTCGAGATCCCGATGCATGTGCTGCGCACGAAGGTCGGCACCGGCTTCACTGGCTGGGTCGCCGTGCACGGCGAGGCGCTCCTCATCAACGACGCCAACGCCGACCCCCGTGGCTCCACGATCCCCGGCACCGACGAGGTGGACGAGTCGATGGTCGTGGTGCCCATGAGGTTCGACGATCGCGTCATCGGCGTGGTCACGCTCTCGAAGCTCGGCCTCGACCAGTTCGACGCGCGGGACGTAAGCCTGATGCAGATCCTCTCCGACGCGGCCGGCACGGCCATCCAGAGCGCCCGCGCGCTCGATGAGACGAAGCGGGCAGCGGGGCGCATGCAGCACCTCCTGGCCATGTCGAGCGACCTCAGCAGCAGCCTCGATCCCCTCACGGTCGCCAACCTCATCGCCCGGCACCTGTGCCAGGCGGCCGGCGCGGATGAAGCCGCCATCAGCTACTGGGATCGGACGAACGACCGCCTGCTCTCCTGGGGTTACTACCCTGAGCCGGAGCCGGGCGTCATCGAGCCGGCCTTCGAGCTGACCGACTTCCCCGCCACGCGCCGTGTCCTCGAGCACCAGGCGACGATCTCCGTCGACGTCGCCGACCCGGCCGCCGACCCGGCCGAAACCGCGGAGCTGCGCAAGAACGGGTTCGCCGAGGTGGTGATGCTGCCGCTGGTGGCCACGGGCGACGCCATCGGGCTGGTCGAGCTGCTCGGCGCCGGGCCGATGCAGCTCGACCCTGCGACGCTGGACCTGGTGCGCGCCATGGCCAACGAAGCGGCCGTGGTCCTGGAGAATGCCCGTCTCTACGAGGCCGCGCGGAAGCTCGCCGACCGCGACCCGCTCACGAACTTCCTCAACCACCGCTCCTTCCACGAGCGGCTCGGCGAGGAGCTGCTGCGCGCCCAGCGCGGCCACCGTCCCGTGGCCCTGGCCATGATCGACCTCGACGGATTCAAGCTGGTGAACGACACGCGCGGCCACCAGGTGGGCGACCAGGTCCTGCGCTGGACGGCCGACCGCATCCGCTCGGCGCTGCGGGCCAGCGACATCCCCGCCCGCTACGGCGGCGATGAGTTCGTGGTCATCCTCCCGGACACGGACGTCG
>JBGPMJ010000309.1:0-3024 GCA_041486935.1 Candidatus Limnocylindria bacterium
GAACTCGTCCTGGGCGCCCCAGCGGATCCGGTAGTAGTAGGCCACGGTGACGGGCACGCCGCCGCCGGCGCCGGGAGCGGACATCAGTCGCCGTCGTAGCGCTTGAAGATGATCGCGCCGTTGTGTCCGCCGAGGCCGATGTTGTCGGACATGGCGTAGCGGATCTCCATCTCGCGCGACGCGCCGTGGACGACATCGAGGTTGATCTCGGGATCCGGATCGCGGTAGTTCAGCGTGGCCGGTGCCACCTGGTGGTGGACCGAGAGCACGGTGAAGATGCCTTCGACGGCGCCCGCGGCCCCCATGAGGTGTCCGGTCAGCGACTTCGTGGCGCTGATGGCGACCTTCGGCGTGCGTGCGCCGAAGACGTCCCAGATGGCCTGCGCCTCGCGCAGGTCGCCCAGCGGCGTGGAGGTGCCGTGGGGGTTGATGAGGTCGATCTCCTCGGCCGGCACGCCGTGGCGATCGAGCGCCATGAGCATGGCCCGGCGCACGCCGTCGCCCTTCTCGATGGGCTGGATGAGGTCCCAGGCGTCGGCGGCGGAGCCGTAGCCGACGACCTCGGCGTAGATCTTCGCCCCGCGCGCCTTGGCCAGTTCGAGGTCCTCGAGCATCAATCCGCCCGCGCCCTCGCCGAGCACGAAGCCGTTGCGCGTCAGGTCGAACGGCCGCGAGACGGTCTCGATGCCCTCGCCGGGACGCGGCAGGCCCATGCCGCGCATGTTCGAGAAGCCGACATGGACGATCTCGTGCAGCGGCGACTCGGTGGAGCCGGTGAGGGCGGCGATGTAGTCGCCGCGGCGGATGCCCTCGGCCGCCTCGCCGATGTTGTGCGTGCCCGTCGAGCATGCCGTGACCACGCACATGTTCGGGCCGCGGATGCCGGTCTCGATGGCGATCTGGCCGGACGCGGTATCGGGCAGCATGTTGGCGATGAAGAAGGGGCTGACCGTCCGGGCGCCCTTGGTGTCCCAGGCCTGCTTGGCGTCCATGATCAGCTGCGGCCCGCCGCCGCCGGAACCGAAGATGACGCCGATATCGTCGCGGTTCTCGTCGCTGATCTCCAGGCCGGAGTCGGCCAGGGCCATCTTCGCGGCCGCCACGCCGAGCACGACGTTGCGATCGGTGCGGCGGACCTCCTTGAAGTTCATCCAGGCGTTGGGGTCGAAGTCGTTCACCTCGCCGGCCGCCTGGGCCTCGTAGATCGAGGGGTCGAAGCGGGTGATCCGCTTCAGCCCGGAGTGGCCCTCGACGAGGTTCGTCCAGGCGGTCTCGAGGTCCGAGCCGATGGGGCTGATGATGCCGAGGCCGGTGACGGCGACGCGGCGGGTGTAGTCGGGGCGACGCATCTGGGGGTGTTTCTCCTCGGTCTGTCAGGCGGAAGCGACGGCGGCGTCGAGGTCGGGGATGGCCAGCCGCCCGGGGGCGGACGGGTCGTCGAGGGCGAGGGCCTCGAGCTCGGGGGCGATGCGCTTGATGAGGCCGGTCAGGACCTTCCCCGGCCCGACCTCGATGAAGGTCGTCACGCCGGCGGCGGCCATGGCCTCGACCGCGGCGACCCAGTCGACGCCAGTCGTGAGATGGTCGACCAGCTCCGCGCGGCAGGCCTCGCCGGTCGTCAGGAGGTGGGCGTCGGCGTTGGCGAGGAGGGGCGCGGTCGGGTCGCCGAAGTGGACGCCGGCGAGGACGTGGCGCATCCGGTCGGCGGCGTCCGCCATGAGGGGGGAGTGGGCGGCGACGCTGACCGGCAGCACGATGGCCCGCTTCGCTCCCAGCGCCTTGGCCGCCTCCGCGGCGGCCTCCACCGCGGAGCGCTCGCCGCTCACGACGACCTGGCCGGGCGAGTTCCGATTGGCGACGCCGAAGACCCCGTGGACCCTGCCGGCCTCCAGGAGCTGCGGCAAGCGGGCGTAGTCGAGGCCGATGACCGCGGCCATGGCGCCGTCGCTCCCGGAGGCCTGCATGCGCAGGCCGCGCTCGCGCACGAGGCGGACGCCGTCGGCGAGGGAGATCACGCCGGCGGCCACGAGGGCCGAGTACTGGCCCATCGAGTGGCCGGCGAAGAAGGCCGGCTCGAGGGCGGGCCGACCCGCCGCGGCGAGGGCGGCCTCGAGCGCGCGCAGGTAGGCGATCGAGGTGGCCAGGAGAGCGGGCTGGGCGTTCTGCGTCCGATCGAGCTCCTCGGCCGGGCCGCCGAAGGCGAGGGCGGCGATCGGCTCGTCGAGCGCTGCGTCGGCCTCGGCGAAGACGGCGGCTGCCTCGCGATACGAGGCGGCGAGCGCCTCGCCCATGCCCACGGACTGCGACCCCTGGCCGGGGAAGACGAACGCGATCCGTGACATCGCCCTCACCATACCCCCGCCGATGGTCCGACCCGCGCGAACGCGTGCAGGCATGCAACCATCCCGCGGACGCGCTAGGCTGCGCGGCGATGGACGAGCCCGCCGACATCAGCCCCGCCGTCTCCACGATCAGCCCCGCCGTCGAATCCGCTGGGCGGGTGCTGCAGAACCCGCGCGCGCTCTCCGACCGGGTGGCGATGGGCAAGGCGATCTGGCGCGACCTGGTCATCGGCTTCGCCGCCCAGCTGGGCGAGCTGAAGCTCGGCTTCACGCAGCTGGCGGCGCTCTACGCCGCCGCCGGGACGGCCACGCTGACGATCGCCGACCTGGCCGACATGATCGGCCGCTCGACGTCCGCGACCTCGCGCGTGGTCACCGCGCTAGAGGGGCGCGGGTTCGTGAAGCGCCACGAGGAGGTGGCCGACCGGCGCCAGCGCACCATCGAGGTGACGTCGGCCGGAGACGCGCTCATCGGGCTCATCGACCGCGCCCGCGCCGACCAGTTCCTGGCCGTCGTGCGGCCGCTGCCCACCGCCGAGCGGGCGCTCGTGGCCATGGGCGTGGCCGCGCTCGCGAATCGGGCGGTGACCCGCCGAGGGCGGTTGATCAAGGCGCCGCGCGGTTAGCCGCAGTAGCGGCGCACCACCTCGTCGAGGACCGGCAGTCCGAAGCGCAGCGCGTC
>JBGPMJ010000310.1:0-3018 GCA_041486935.1 Candidatus Limnocylindria bacterium
CCCGGGGCAGCCGGACCGGGCTCGGGGCGGCGGGGCTGACGGGTGCGGCCGGGCCGGGCCGCGTGGTGATCGTCATCCGGGGAGGCGCTCCTTGGGCGTGCCGCGAAGCGTGGCCGCTCGGACGTTGCCGTGTCAAGCCGCGTCCCGAGCGCGGCAGAGCGCAGCCGAGCGCGGCAGAGCTGGCCCCGCGATCAGTCGGCGATGGCCAGCAGGGGATCGCCGGCGTTCATGGCCAGCGAGCTGACGATGAAGAGCACGACGCCGGGCATCGGCGCGTGGACCAGCTGGATGGTGCCTCCGAACGCGTTCTGGACCTCGCCCACGACCTGGCCCTCTTCGACGTGCTCGCCAACGCCCACTGTCGGGTGCCAGAAACCGGTGGCGTCGGAGCGCAGCCAGGCCTCGGCGTGCAGGACGCGCGTCGGGCGCCGCGGGCCGTCGCCGGGGTCGGGGATCAGCCCCGCCGCGTGGAGGGCGCGACGAAGGCCGGCGGCATGGAGCGCGACGTCCTGCTCCGGCCAGAGGCCCTGGCCGCCGACCTCGCCGAGCACGGCCGGGATGCCGGCCGCCGCGGCCACCGTGGTCGTGGAGCCGGGTGTGGGCCCGTAGACGAGGTAGTCGAGCCCGTAGGCCTCGGCCATGGCCAGCGTGACCCGGTCGACGTCAGGGTCGCCGGTCTCTTCGATGCCGTTGAACGAGACGAGCGCCTCGTTCATGTCGCCGCAGTGGCAGTCGATGAAGCGGTCAGACGGCGCGATGATGTTCGCGTAGAGCCACGCGGCCAGCCGCTCGGTGGGGCCGCCGGCCGGATCGCCGGGGAAGGTGCGGTTGAGGTTGCGGCCGTCGAGCGGGTCGACGTAGGTGGAGCGGGCGGCGAAGGCGGCCGGGTTGGAGACCAGCGAGGCGACGAGCGAGCCGGTCATCTGGGCCGGGTCGAGGCTCATCGCCACACGCCGGAGCGCGGCGATCGAGACGTATTCGGCGCCGTGGATGCCCGCGGTCACGCCCACCCGAAGCCCGGGTCGGGCGCCATTGACGAGCACCACCGGGATCTGGACCGTGGCGCTCCCCAGGTCCACTGGCACCATCCCCGTGGCGCGCTCACCCGGCGCGGCGCGCAGGTGCTCGAGAGCCAGGGTGCGGGGCGTGTCGCTCATGACGCCAGTATGCCCGTCGGTCATGCCGTGGCGCCCCGGCGCAGCGCCCGGCCGGGGAGCGCCCCCGTGTGCTCGCCGCCATCCACGACGAGCGCGCCGTTCACGACGACATGCGGGATGCCGGCCGGGAAGCGGCGCGGCTCCTCGTACGTGGCCAGGTTGCGCACCGCCGCCGGGTCGAAGACGACGATGTCCGCCTTCAGGCCGTCGCGCAGGAGGCCCCGATCCGCCAGCCCGAGGCGCGCCGCCGGCGCGGCGGTCATCTTGCGCACCGCCTCCTCGAGGCTCGTCAGGCGCTGCTCGCGCACGAACTCGCCCAGCACGCGGGGGAAGGAGCCGTACGTGCGCGGCGCGGGCTTCGCCCCGATGAGCACCCCGTCCGTGCCGATCATCGAGACCGGGTGCCGGAAGAATGGCGCCAGGCCGGCCGTGTGCGGCCCCGGCGTGACCTGGTTGACGCGCAGGTCCTCGGCCAGGAGCAGGTCGCAGATCGCGTCGGTGGGGTCGAGGCCAGTCTGGGCCATGTACTCGGCCAGGGTGCGGCCCTCCCAGCGGACGTGCTCCGGTCGGGCGAAGTAGCCCAGGCGCAGGTCGGCCCAGGGCGCGGCGCCGGCGTAGCTGCGGCCTCGCGCGGCCAGCTCATCGCGGATGCGGGCCCGGATGGCGCGGTCGGCCAGGCGCTCGCGGGTCTTCGCCACGCCCCCGGCCTGGATCCAGGGCGGCAGCATGATCAGGAGGCGCGTGCTGGCCCACTCGGACGGGTAGAGGTCGAAGGTGACGTCCAGGCCTTCCGCGCGCGCGTCGTCCACCAGCTCGAGCATCCGCTCCGGCGGACCGGGGTAGGTGGCGCGGTGGTAGAAGTGGGTCAGGTGCACGGGGCCGCCGCCCTGCCGGCCGATCTCGATCGCCTCGCGGAAGGGATCGAGGAAGCCGTCGCCGAGCGTGTAGCGGACGTGCGTGTGGTAGATGCCGCCGATCTTCGTCGCCTCGGCGAGGAGCGTCCCCAGCTCCTCGGTGGTGGCGTACGCGCCCGGAGGGTAGTCGAGCCCGGAGGACAGCCCGAAGGCGCCCTCCTCCATGCCCTCGCGCAGGAGGCCGCGCTGGCGATCCATGGCCCGGGCGTCGGCCGGCACCTCGTCCCAGCCGATCGCGGCGATGCGCAGCGCCGAGTTGCCGATGAAGTAGGCCACGTTGACGGCGACCTTGCGATCGAAGCGGGCGAGATAGCTCGCCACCGAGCCCCAGTCGTACCGGATGTCCGGGCGCCCGTCGAGGCCGGCGTTGAGGGTCAGGAAGTCGTCCAGATCCTGCTGGCGGAGGAACGGCGCGTACGAGTTGCCGTCCACGCCGATGACCTCGGTGGTCACGCCCTGGCGCACCTTTGGCTCGTGGCGTGGCTCGGCCAGCATCATCAGCCCACCGTGGCTGTGCAGGTCGATGAAGCCGGGAGCGACGACGTGGCCGGTGGCGTCGATGCGGCGGGCGGCGTGGAGGTGCTCCGTGGCGCCGGTCACGACGCGCAGCCGGTCCCCGATCACCCCCACAGCGGCCGCGAACCCCGGCCCGCCGCCGCCGTCGAGGACCGTGCCGCCTTCGATGAGCAGGTCGAACGCGTCGGTCATGGGATCAGTAGACCTCGTCGTGTGAACCGAGGTTCACCAGGAACGCCACGTCACCGTCCCAGCGGAAGAGGACCCGAAGGTCGTCGTCGACGCTGAAAGCCCAGTAGTCGGCCAGGTCGCCCTTCAGCTTGTGGGTGCGCAGCAGGGGGTCGCGCGGGTCCGCGGCGAACCTCCGCAGCGCGGCCCTTAGTAGCACCGCGCGGCGCTCGACGAGCTTGCCGGCCCGCCGAGTGAAGCGG
>JBGPMJ010000311.1:0-3017 GCA_041486935.1 Candidatus Limnocylindria bacterium
AAGCTGAAGGGATGGTCCACCAGGCGTAGCCGGTACCCGTCTGCCCGGGTGTCCACGAGGTCCACCGTGGCCACGTCACCCGCGTCGGCACGGGACCCCGGCGGAAGCCCCACGGGCACCGTGATCGTGCGGCGTCTGAGCGGTCCGTCGGGCGGGCGCAGCCCACGGTAGAAGGGCAGCACGACGTCCACCTGGTGTCCCCGCCGGCCCAGGGCTCGCGCCAGGGCATCCACGACATCGGCCAGGCCGCCCGTCTTGGCGACGGGCTCGCACTCGGAGGCGACCATGACGATGCGCATCGTGGGATGGTAGCCGCTGCGGCTCCCCGGAACGTGTAGCATCCCCGTCCACATGCAGCCCATCGAGATCCCCGCCGCGGCCCCCGCGCCGCTGCGCCTCCCCCGCCCCCTCGAGGGCCTCCGCCGCCTCGCCTACAACCTCTACTGGACCTGGCACCCGGAGATCCGCGTCCTCTTCAGCCGCATCGACCCCGATGGCTGGGCGCGCTATCGCAACCCGATCCCGGTGCTGGAGGGGGTGCGGGACTGGTCCGGTCTCCTCGAGGACACGAACTTCCTGGCCGACTACCAGACGTACCTGGCCGCATTCGACGCCTACATCGCCAACGGCGCCGGGCACTGGTTCGCGCAGCGGCACGGCAGCGAGCTCGGCGGCCCTATCGCTTACTTCTGCGCCGAGTACGGCCTGCACGAGTCGGTCGGCGTCTATTCCGGCGGCCTCGGCGTGCTGGCCGGCGATCATTGCAAGACCGCGTCGGACATGGCCCTGCCCTTCGTCGCCGTGGGCCTGCTCTACCGCCACGGCTACTTCCGCCAGACGATCGACGCCGACGGCCACCAGGAGCACGCCTACCCCGACCACGACCCGGCGCGGCTGCCGCTCCTGCGCGTCTTGAATGGCGACGGCCAGCCGCTGGTCGTCCCGGTTGAGCTGCCCGGCCGCACCGTCGTGGCGGCCGTCTGGCTGGCCCAGGTCGGCCGCGTGCCGCTGCTGCTGCTGGACACCGACGTCGGGGAGAACGAGCCGCCCGACCGGCCCATCACGCACCAGCTCTACGTGCGCGGCCGGGAGATGCGCCTGCACCAGGAGATCGTGCTCGGCGTGGGCGGCGTGCGCGTCCTGCGCGCCCTCGGCATCCGGCCCTCGGCCTGGCACCTCAACGAGGGCCACTCGGCCTTCATGCTCGTCGAGCGGGCGCGCGAGCTGACGAGCATGGGCGTCCCGCAGGAGGCGGCCCTCGAGCAAGTGCGCCGCGACGCCGTCTTCACCATCCACACGCCGGTCTCGGCAGGTAACGAACGCTTCGACGCCTCGCTCACGCGGCGGCTCGCGGCGCCCCTGGTGGCGGGCTCCGGCCTCGACCTCGAGCGCATCCTGGAGCTGGGCTGCGGGATCGAGGGCGACGCGGACGTCTTCGACATGACGGCGTTCAGCCTGCGCCTGACGCAGGGGGTCAACGCGGTCAGCCAGCTCCACGCGACCACCGCCAACTCCACCTGGCAGGGCGTGCCCCGCTCGGCCATCCTGGGCATCACCAACGGCGTCCACACGCCGACCTGGCTGGGGCGGCCGATCCGCGCGCTCTTCGCGGGGCTCGGCGCCAGGCTCGATGCGATGAGCGACGAGGCCGCCGGTGCGCGCTTCTGGGAGCGCATCGATGAGCTGCCCGATCGCGTCCTCTGGGAGGCCCACCAGCGCCAGAAGCTCGAGCTGGCGATCTTCGCCCGTGGGCGCCTGCTGCGTCAGTTCGCCCGTCACGGGGAGGCTCCGGAGACGCTGGAGGCGCTTTCACGGGTCCTCGACCCGGACGTCCTGACGATCGGCTTCGCGCGCCGCTTCGCCACCTACAAGCGAGCCGCGCTGCTCTTCAGCGACGAGGAACGTCTGGCGCGCCTGCTATGGGCGGCCGACCGCCCCATGCAGGTCGTGTTCGCGGGCAAGGCGCACCCGGCCGACCGCCCCGGCCAGCGGGTGATCCAGGACATCTTCGAGCGCAGCCGCTCGCCTCGCCTGCGGGGGCGCGTCTTCATCCTCGAGGACTACGACATGCGCGTGGCGCGCCACCTCGTGCAAGGCGTGGACGTCTGGCTGAACAACCCGCGCCGGCCGCTCGAGGCATCGGGTACGAGCGGCATGAAGGCGGCCGCCAACGGCGCCGTCAACTGCTCGGTGCTCGACGGCTGGTGGGACGAGGGCTGGACGGGCACGAACGGCTGGGCCATCGGAGGGCGGGAGACGAACCCGGACGAGGCGGCCCAGGACTGGGCCGACGCACAGGACCTGTACCGCATCCTGGAGCAGGAGCTCGTTCCGCGTTACTACGAGCGCGACGCCGACGGCCTGCCTCGGGCCTGGATCGAGATGATGAAGGCCTCGATGAGCACGACCCTGTGGCGCTTCTCGACGACGCGCATGCTCGAGGAGTATGTCGAGCAGCTCTATCTTCCGGCCGCGCTGGCGGGCGATGCGGCGGCGGCCGCTCCGCCGGCCCCGAAGCGCGCGGTGGCCCGAGCGGGCTGAGCCCCGGCGGGGTCCGCCACGCGGCCTAGCGATGGCGGATGAGGACCGCCGCGTCGCGAGGGGGTATCTCCAGCCACCAGCGCTCGTCCTCGCGGTCCAGGCGGGCGGGCGATTCCCCCACGCCAGCCACGGACGGCAGCATGACCATCCGGAGCTGCCCTTCAGTGGGCTCGGAGACGGTCGAGCTGACCGGCCCCAGGTCCAGTCGCTCGGGGCGCGCGCCGGCGTTCACCGCCACGATCGCGAGATCGTCGGAGGCTTCGACGGCGTAGGCCACGGCGCCGTGGCCGGTGGCCAGGACTCGCACGCTCCCGTCCCGGAAGACCGCATGCTCCCGGCGGATGGCGATGGCGGCGCGGAAGAGCCGGCGCATCTCCCGGTCTCCGGCATCGGGATCCACGGGGTAGGCCCGGCGGCAGTCGGGCACGAGGTCGCCCTCCATGCCCAGCTCGTCACCGTAGTAGATGCACGGCGCG
>JBGPMJ010000312.1:0-3002 GCA_041486935.1 Candidatus Limnocylindria bacterium
CAGGGTGTCCGCTTCGGGCCCCGTGAAGCCGCCCAGCGCCTTGGCCGCGGACATGATGTCCTCCTGGTAGACGAAGATCCCGTAGGTCTTCTCCAGGTACGGCTCGAGCAGCGGGTGCAGGTAGGTCACCGGCTCCTGGCCGTGCTTGCGGCGGATGTAGGCGGGGATATTGTCCATCGGGCCCGGGCGGTAGAGGGCGACCATGGCGGCGAGGTCGTGGACCGAGGTCGGGCGCAGCTCGCGCACGTAGCGGCGCATGCCCGGCGACTCCAGCTGGAAGACGCCGGTCGTCTCGCCCGAGGCCAGCAGCTCGAACGTCTTCGCGTCGTCGAGCGGGATCGTCTCGAGGTCGATGCGTTCGCCGCCGCGCTGCTCGGCGATGAGGTCCACCGCCTGGCGCAGGATGGTCAGGTTGGAGAGGCCCAGGAAGTCGAACTTCAGCAGGCCCAGCGCCTCGACGCCGTGCATCTCGTACTGGGTCATCAGCGCGTCGGAGTTCGTGGCGCGCTGGAGGGGCATCAGGTCGGTCAGCGGCTCACGGCTGATGACCACCCCGGCAGCATGGGTCGAGGCGTTGCGCGCCACGCCCTCGAGCTGCTTGGCGACGTCGATGAGCTTCTTGACCTGGGCGTCCCCCTCGTACATCCCCCGCAGCTCGGGCGACGTGTCGAGCGCCTCGTCGAGCTTGATGCCGAGCTGGTTGGGGACGGCCTTGGCGATGCGGTCCACCTCGCCGTAGCCGAGGCCGAGCACGCGGCCCACGTCGCGGATGGCCGCCCGCGCGAGCATCGTGCCGAAGGTGATGATCTGGGCCACGTGGTCGGTGCCGTACTTGTGCGTGACGTAGGCGATGACCTCGTCGCGGCGGCTGTCCTCGAAATCCACGTCGATGTCGGGCATCGTCACCCGGTCGGGGTTGAGGAAGCGCTCGAAGGGCAGCTCGTAGCGGATCGGGTCGACCGGCGTGATGCCCAGGGTGTAGGTGACGATCGAGCCCGGCGCCGAGCCCCGGCAGGTGGTGGCGATGCCCTGCTCACGGGCGAAGCGGGTGAAGTCGGCCACGATGAGGAAGTAGCCCGCGTAGCCCATGCGGATGATCACGTCCAGCTCGTAGTCGAGCCGGTCCTGGAGCTCCCACGTCACGGTCCCGTAGCGCCGCGCCAGGCCCTCCTGGCAGGCGGCACGCAGCCAGCTCTCGACCGTGTGGCCCTCCGGGACGGGGAACTGCGGCAGCTTCAGCTCGCCGAAGGGGATCTTCAGGTTCGTCATCTCGGCGATGCGCCGGGTGTTGGCGATGGCCTCCGGCAGCTCGCCGAAGAGCTGGCCCATCTCGTCCGCGCTCTTGAGGTAGAACTCCGGCGTCTCGAACTTCATCCGGTTGGGCGTGTCGAGGTTCGAGGCGGTGCCCACGCAGAGCAGCACGTCGTGCGCCTCGGCCTGCGAGCGGTGGACGTAGTGGAGGTCGTTCGTGGCCACCAGCGGCAGGCCGACTTCGGGGGCGAGGCGGAGGAGCTGCTCGGTCAGGCGCCGTTGCTCGGGCAGGCCGTGGTCCTGCACCTCGAGGAAGAAGTTCCCGGGGCCAAAGATGTCGCCGTACGCCCCTGCCAGCCGTCGAGCCGACTCCCAGTCTTCGACCTCGAGCGCCCGGGGGATCTCGCCGTTGAGGCAGGCGCTGAGGCCGATCAGGCCCTCGGCGTGCTGCGCGAGGTAGTCCCGGTCGATGCGCGGCTTGTAGTAGTAGCCGTCGAGGTGCGCGTCGGTGGCGATGCGGCAGAGGTTGCGATAGCCCGTCCAGTCCTTCGCGAGGAGGATCAGGTGGAAGGGCTGCGCGTCGGCCTTGCCCTCGCGGTCGGTCATGGCCCGCCGAGCCACGTACGTCTCGATGCCGATGATCGGCTTGATGCCGCGCTTCTCGCAGGCCTGGTAGAACGCGACTGCGCCGTAGAGGGCGCCGTGGTCGGTCAGGGCGAGGCTGTCGAAGCCCAGCGCGCTGGCCTGGCTGACGAGGTCGTCGATGCGCCCCAGCCCGTCGAGGAGGCTGAACTCCGAGTGGACGTGGAGGTGCGTGAAGTCGTTCGGGGCGATGGTCATCGGCGGGTCAATGGTAGCCGGGCGCGCGCCTCTCGCCGCGGCAAGCGGCTGCCAGGCTACGCGCTCAGCTCGTCCCGGTTCGTTTCGTCCAGGGCCACCGCGAACTCGACCGCGGCCTCCGCCCCCATCTGCCGTCCTTCGGCCCAGTCTGCATCGAGCGCCAGACCGTCGGTGTCGAGCCGCATCTGGGCGACTGCTGCCGCGTACTCCTGGCGCTCGACCGGCAGCATCGCCGCGCCGGCAGCCTCGCGCAAGGACTCAGCGGCGCCGAACAGGCGGGCGACGCGAACCCGATCGCCCCTTGCCAGCGCCAGGAACGCGAGGCACTCGAGCTGGTTGGCGATCGCGCCGCGATTGCCCATGTACTGCCAGGCGCGGATCGATCACGTCGGGTTGACGAGCGCGAACAGGTGCCAGGCTTCGGGGATCCCCTTGAGCTGATGTAGGCCGCGATCCTCAAAGCCGAGTCCCGCTCCGGCCACGAGGTCCTTGACGGTGCTCGAGACGAGTACGTCGCCCGGGCCAGCGAGCGACGAGATGCGGGCGCCGATCGAAACCGCGATCCCGACGATCTTGCCGTCGCTGACTTCGCACTCGCCGGTGTGGAGCCCGGCCCGAACCTCGAGACCGATCGCTCGCAGCGGATCGCGGAGGGCAGCGGCGGCGAGAACCGCCCTGGCGGGCCCATCGAACGCGGCGAAGAACCCATCGCCGGCGGTGTCGAGCTCCCGGCCCTGGAACCGCGCGAGCTCGCGACGGACGATCGCGTGATGCCTCTCCAGTAGCTCGCGCCAAGCCGCGTCCCCGAGCCGCCCCGCCAGCTCGGTCGAACCCACGATGTCGGTGAACAGGATCGTCGCGAGCACGCGCTCCGACTGTTTCCGAGCCGTGAGTCGCGAGATGAAGCGCTC
>JBGPMJ010000313.1:0-2986 GCA_041486935.1 Candidatus Limnocylindria bacterium
CAGTCGGTGGATCACCTGCACCTCCACCTCATGGGCGGGCGCGCCTTCGACTGGCCGCCCGGATGAGCTGGGTGCGGGCGCTCGCCGGCCCGCTGGTGGCGGTCGCGCTCGTCGTGGCCGGCTGCGGCCACGGTATCCCGGCCGGTGGCCTGGGCCCGGCGGACCCGGCCGCGGCGACTCCGCTCGCGTCGGTGACGACGGCGATCGAGACGTCCGCCTCCGCGCTCCAGGCGGCGCTGGCCGCCGGCGGGTACGAGCTGGACCCGGTGACCGGTCCGTTCCGGTCCTCCGAGCCGGCCGCGTTCATCCGCCTGCCGCGCGGGGTCTACCGTGTCCGACTCGCCGATCCGGGCGATGGCGTGGTCGTCGTCTACCAGCTGCCCGACGCGAACGCCGCCGGGACTGCCGCGGCCGACCTCGCCGGGTACCTCGCCAGCGGCTCAGCCAAGGTCAACTACCCGGCCGATGCGCTCGTCTCCGTGGCGCAGCTCGGGCCGACCGTGATCCTCACCTGGTTTTCGCCCGGGCGCTCCGACGACCCGGAAGCTGCGCGCGGCGCCTTCGACTTGATCGCCACCGTGGGCCGGGCCTACCAGGTCCTTCCGTAGCCTCCTGGCTCAGACGTCAGGCGCCGCCTCGACCTCGTCGCGGACGGGCAGCGGCGCGTCGGCCCCGAGCCAGGCGCGCACGAGGCCCCGCTTGATCTTCAACGTGTGCGTACGCGGGAAGTCGGGCTCGGGCCAGAGGCGCCAGCCCTCGACACGCTGGTGGATGCCCAGGCGGGCGTTGGCGGCCTTGACCGCGGCGTCGATCCGGGCGCGCATGGCGGCCGCCTCCTCAGGGGTCCGGGGACGCGGCTCCGGGGCGGCACCGGCACGCGGCATGAGCGGCTCGTCGGGCGGCAGCACGACCGCTTCGATCCGTCCGGGCGCGGTCTCGAGCACGACCGTGTCGCGCAGGCCGGCCTCGCGCAGCACGTTCTCGATGTCCTCGGGGTAGACGTTCAGGCCGTTGGGCAGCACGATGATGTTCTTGATGCGCCCGGACAACAGGAGCTGGCCGCGCTCATTCCAGCGGCCCGTGTCACCGGTGTGGTACCAGCCCTCGGCGTCGAGCGTCACGGCCGTGGCCTCGACATCGCGCCAGTAGCCGCGGAACACGTTCTCCCCGCGGACCAGCACCTCGCCGCTCTGGGGGTCGAGGCGGACCTCGACGTGGGGCACCGGCCGGCCCACCACGCCCAGCGGGTGGTCGTCGACGCGGTTCGCCGTGGCGAAGCCGCATTCGGTCGTGCCGAAGCCCTGGAGGACGACGACGCCGATGTCCTCCCATCCCTGCTGGAGGGCCGGGGGCAGGAAGGCGGCGGCGCAAACGAAGAGCTCCAGCCGACCGCCCAGCCGCTCGTGGATACGGGCGAAGATCCGACGCCGGAGGGCGTAGGGCAGCCGGCGGGCGATCGAGCGCAGGCGGGCGAAGGAGGCCTCGCGGCCCTGCTTGGCGACCTCGCGCTCGATCGTCGACCAGAACAGGTCGAGCACCTGCGGGACGACCACCATCGTCGTGACGTGGTGCTCGCGGATGGCCTCGAAGATGACGCGCGGGTTGCGCGAGCGGATGTAGAGGATCGGCGCGCCGGCGATCAGCGCGTAGCCGAGCTCGAGCTGGCCGAAGAGGTGCGAGAGCGGCAGGAGCGAGACGAGCCGGTGCTGGCGTCGCGGCACCACCTGGTCGGCGGCGTCGAGCGTGGCCAGGATGTTGCCGTGGCTGAGCATCGCGCCCTTCGGGACGCCGGTCGTGCCCGAGGTGAAGACGATCTCGAAGAGCGTGTCCCGCGTGGGGCGCGGGACCGCGTCGAGCTGCGCCTCCCAGTCGTCCGGGAATGGCGGCTCCCCGTCCGTGCCAACCTCGGCGACCAGCGCGGGGACGCTCCGCATGACGACTTCCGGCAGCTCGACGTCGCGCACGTCGGGGGCGTCGCGCCCGGCGCCGATGGCCATCCAGGCCGTATCGGCCCGCGCCGCGATGCGCTCGATCACCTCGGTGGCCATGCGCAGGTCGAGCGGCACGATGGCCACGCCGAGGCGGATCGCGCCGAAGGTGAGCGCTGCCAACTCCGGGCCGGAGGGGCACCAGGTGAGGAGGCGATCACCGGGCCGCATGCCCAGCGCATAGAGGCGCCAGGCGGCCAGGCGCGAGCGGCGCAGCACCTCCGGCGCACTCCAGGAGTGCAGCAGGCCCTCGTCGGCGGCGAGGGCCATGGCCACCTCTGTGGGCCGGCGACGCGCCGCGTCCTCGAGGATCTCGAGGAGCGAGGGGTAGGTGGCGAGGTCGGGGTAGTCGATCGGCATCGTCGTCCAGCTTCGGCCTGCGGCGAGCCGGCGTCAACTTCTGGCGCGGCAGCACGAGAAGGACGCGCGAGCCTCCCGCCTGTTCCCGCCGCATCTGGCCGGAGCGGATGCCCCCTGGTCATGCGAGCGGCCGGATCCACGCTCAGCTGCTGCTCGATGAGGCCTCATCGCGAGGCAGTCGCACACGGGTTCACGGCCTCGCATGCCCGGGGGGCATGCGGCTACGGGTGGGCGGAGCCGGCGGGATGAGGCGACGCAGCACCCGCCCGGTCTGCCACGATGACGCCGACGGACACGGGGCAGGGGAGGTGCGCGATGGAGTTTCGGGAGGTCGTGGCGCGGCGGCGCGTGGTCCGCCACTTCGCCGACGAGCCGGTCGAGCGAGCGGTCTTCGAGCGCATCGCCCTGACGGCCCAGCGGGCGCCGAGCGCCGGCTTCAGCCAGGGCCAGCGGCTCGTCGTGGTGACCGATCCGGACCGCCGGCGGCGCGTGGCCGAGATCTGCGGCGAGTCGTACTACGTTGCCGAGGGCTTCGATCCCTGGATCAGCCAGGCGCCGGCGCTCTTCGTGCCCTGCGTCAGCGAGGCCATCTACCACGCGCGCTACCGCGAGCCCGACAAGGTCACCGAGACGGGCGA
>JBGPMJ010000314.1:0-2978 GCA_041486935.1 Candidatus Limnocylindria bacterium
CCATCTCCACGAGGAACCCCGCGCGGTCCTCGTCCATCGTGAAGAAGGCCGTTTCGTCGCTCACTCGCGAGGCCTGCTGCATGTTATGGGTGACGATGATGATCGTGTAGGTCTCGCGCAGGCTGGTGAACAGCTCCTAGATGCGGAGCGTACCGCGCGGATCGATCGCCGACGCCGGCTCGTCCATCAGGATCACCTCCGGCTCGACCGCCATGGCGCGGGCGATGCACAGGCGCTGCTGCTGTCCACCGGAGAGCGAGAGGGCCGACTGCCGGAGCTTGTCCTTGACCTCGTCCCACAGGGCGGCACCCCGGAGGGTGTGTTCGACGACACAGTCCAGCTCCCTGCCCCGTACGCCGTACAGGCGCGGCCCGTAGGCGACGTTGTCGTAGATCGACTTGGGGAACGGGTTGGGACGCTGGAACACCATCCCCACGCGCCGCCGGACCCCCACGACGTCGACGCTCCGGTCCAGGACGTCCTCCCCATCGAGAAGCACCTGGCCGGTGGTGCGCGCACCGGGGACCAGGTCGGTCATCCGGTTCAGGCTGCGCAGCAGCGTCGACTTGCCGCAGCCCGAGGGTCCGATGATCGCGGTCACCCGGTTGGCCGGGATCTCCAGCGAGACGTCCCGCACGGCACGGAAGTCGTGGTAGTAGACGGACAGCTGGCGGAGGCTGATCTTGGCCCCGGGCCCGTCGTCCACGGCGGGCTGGCCAGCGGAGGTGGGAGCGGTGGTCTGCACGGACGGGCTCGGCGGCCGGCTCTTCGTCATGACGAACATGCGTTCCTCGGGTTCAGCGAGCCATCGTGCCAAGCCGGCGAGTGCGCCAGGACACGAGCACACGAGCGACGATGTTAAGGATCAGGACGAGGCTGATCAGGATGAACGCGGTGGCCCAGGCCTTCGACTGCCAGTCCGGGTACGGAGAGATCGCGTAGACGAAGATCGTATGGGGCAACGTCGCGATCGGTTCGTTGAGGTCGGTGCTGAAGAACGGGTTACCGAACGCGGTGAAGAGCATCGGCGCCGCTTCGCCGGCCGCGCGGGCGACGGCGAGCATCAGTCCCGTCAGGATCCCGCTGGCCGCCGCGGGCAGGATCACGCGTATCGAGGTGCGCCACTCGGGCGCACCGAGCGCGAGCGAGCCCTCGCGCAGCGAGGTGGGAACCAGCTTGATCATCTCTTCGGTCGTGCGGATGACGATGGGCAGCATGATGATCCCGAGGACGACCGCACCGGCCAGTGCCGAGAAATGGCCGGCCGGTCGTACGACGATCGTGTAGACGAAGATGCCCATCACGATCGAGGGCACGCCGGCGAGCGTGTCGGTCGAGAAACGAACCGCGATCCCCAGCGGCCGGTGGGGGTTCGCGGCCACGTAGATGGCCACCGCGATGCCGATGGGCGCGGCGACGAGGAGGCCGACGCCGACCGTGATCGCGGAGCCGACGATGGCGTTGGCGATCCCGCCCCCGGGCACCCCGACCGGCGTGGGCAGGCTCGTCAGGAATCCCAGCGACAGCGCGGGTGCGCCCGCCTGGAACACGTAGGCGAGGATCCAGATGAGCGGGATGGCCGTGGCGATCGCACAGGCGGCGGCCAGGCCCGAGGCGACGAGGCTGGCGATCCGGCGCCGGCGAAGGCGCCAGGCATCCGGCGCGCGACGAGAGGTCGTGCTCACGCTTGCACGACGCGGGCAGACCCGCCGGCGACGCGGAAGATGAGCAGGCGGGCAAAGGCATTGATGAGCAGCGTGATCACGAAGAGGGCCAGGCCGATCTCGATCAGCGCGTTCAGGTAGAGGTCGAAGGTGGCCTCGGTGAACTCGTTGGCGATGATCGACGCCATCGTGTAGCCGGGGTGGAGCAGTGACGGGGTCAGGTCGAGGTTGTTGCCGATCACCATCGTCACCGCGATCGTCTCGCCTAGGGCGCGGCCCAGGGCCAGGATGATGGCGCCCAGGAAGCCCGAGGCCCCATAGGGGATCAGGACCTGCCGGACGACCTCCCAGCGGGTCGCGCCGAGCGCCAGGGCGCCCTCACGTTGTGCGGCCGGGATCGCCAGCAGGACATCGCGGCTGATGGCCGTGATCGTCGGCAGGAGCATGGTCGCGAGCACGACCGACGCGGCGAGCCGGCTCGGACCGAAGACCGGTCCCGCAAAGATCGGCAGGAAACCGAGCGAGCCGTTGAGGCCCTGGGCCAGCGGCTTGACCAGCGTCGGGATGAGCACGAAGAGGCCCCACAGCCCGTAGACGACCGACGGCACGGCCGCCAGCAGCTCGATCAGCAGGCTGAGCGGCTGCCTCAGCCAACCGGGTGCCAGCTCGGCCAGGAAGACAGCCGCACCGAGGCTGAGCGGCACGGCCATGAGCAGGGCGACGAACGAGGTGACCAGCGTGCCCTGGATGAAGGGGAGTGCGCCGAAGACGCGATCGATGGCCGGATCCCACCTGGAGCTGACAAGAAACTCCAGCCCGAACGCGTCACGCGACAGCCGGGAGCCGGCCCACAGGTCCCAGCCGATCGCGACCACGATGGCCACGACCAGCAACGAGGCGAGGGCCAACGCGACCGCATAGAGACGGTCCCCGTGGCGCAGCCGCACTCCGGCGCGCGCGCTGAGCGACGCCCGTCGCGGCGGTCCGGCGGCTCGGGCGCCGGCGTTCATCGGCTGAGTATCCCCGAACGGGGATCAGCCGCCAAACGGGGTGCCGTTACAGGTGATCGTGGCGAGCTTGGACAGGACCTGGATGCGAACGGCGTCGGGCAGTGGCACGTACTGAAGGTCGGTCGCGAACTTCGAGCCGTCGCTCAGGGCCCACTTCACGAACTCGACGAGCTTCTGGGCCTTCGCGCAGTCGGTCTGGTCGAGGTACAGCAGCAGGTACGTGTAGCCGGCGATCGGCCACGAGTCCTTGCCGGGCGCGTTCACGATCGACCGGGCGAGGGTAGCGGGCATGTCCCCCCCGAAG
>JBGPMJ010000315.1:0-2963 GCA_041486935.1 Candidatus Limnocylindria bacterium
CGGATGAACACGCCCGAGGCGGCATACGAGGCGCAGGAAGCGACCACCGCCAGCTCGCCCACCAACTCCATGGTCGGGTCGCTGCCCGCCGCCGGCACGAGATGGCGACCGAGGAGCAGGACCGCTCCGGCGAAGCCGACCACCAGGCCCACGACGCGATTGACGGTGATCGGCTCGTCGTGCAGGACCAGCCCCGCGAAGACGATGGCGAAAAGCGGCACCAGGCCTTGGAGGATGCTCGCCAGCGCGGAGCCGATGTACTGCTCCGCCCAGGTGATGAGCGCAAAGGGGACGGCCACGTTGATGACGCCGAGGAACGCCAGCCGGGCGAGGGTGGCGGGGTCGCGCGGCAGGCGCGAGCGCGTCAGCGCGACCAGCGTGAGGAGGGCGGCGATGGCGATGCCGAGCCGCCAGGCGATCAAGGTGAAGGGCTGCAGCCCCTCCTCGACGCCCACCTTGATGAAGAAGTACGAGCTGCCCCAGGTGACCGAGAGCACGATGAACAGCAGCCAGAGACTCAGGGCGGGCGAGGGACGACGGGCCATGTCGGGGGATGGTAGTCGAAACCGGACTGAGGCGTCACGACGGTTAGTCGGCCGGCATCGGCTAGCATCAGTGCATGCGCTACGACCCGACCACGGCCCTCGTCGTGGTGGACGTCCAGAACGACTTCGCCGATCCGGCCGGCAGCCTCTCGGTGCGCGGCGGAGAGGCCGTCGTGCCCGCCGCGAACGCGGAGATCGCCGCGGCGCGCGCGGCCGGCGCCCTGGTCGTCTACACCCAGGACTGGCATCCTGAGTCGACCCCTCACTTCGCCAAGGACGGCGGCGTCTGGCCCGTCCACTGCCTGGCCGGATCGTGGGGCGCGGCGCTGCACCCCGTGCTCGACGTTGACGGGCCGGTCGTGCGCAAGGGCAGCGCCGGCGAGGACGGCTACTCAGGCTTCACCATGCGCGACCCGATGACCGGCGCGACCGTCCCCACGGAGCTGGACGCCCTGCTGCACGAGCGCGGCATCCGGCGCGTCGTCGTCGTCGGGCTGGCGACCGACTACTGCGTCAAGGCCACCGGCCTGGACGCTCGGGCTCTGGGCTATTCGACGACCGTCTTGCGCTCGGCGATCGCGGCCGTGGAACTGCAGCCCGGCGACGGGGAGCGGGCGCTCGACGAGCTGCGCGCGGCGGGGGCGACGGTCGAGTAGGGCGCCCTGCGGCCGGTCCGCACCTCCCTCGCTGGCCGTCAGGGCACGGCACCCGACCCCGGCCATGTTTCGCCGCCGTCGTGCGAGCGGAAGAACTGGGTCTCCTTCGTCACAACGGCGATTTCCCGAGCCCCCGCCGATATGGCGACCGCGAAGGCGCTGCCGGTGAACGGGAGCTTCCTCCACGAGCCTCCGCGATCGTCGCTCCGGAAGATGCCCTCGAGGCTCCCGATGAGCAGCGTGCCCCCGTCGGCGGTCGCGGTGAAGCTCGTGATCGGATACGCCGGCGGCGTCGTGAGCGGCGCCCACGTCCGTCCGCCGTCGATGCTGGTCGCGAGACCCGACACATCCACGCCATACAGCCGCGTGCTGCCGTCGACGGTCGTGGCGACCGGGAACAGGATGTTGTCCGCGTTGACTCGCTCCCAACGTACCCCGTCGTCACGGCTCTCCCAGAGGCCGCCGGTCGCCAGGAGCGCCCACATCCGATCCAGGTCCGCCGGGTCTCGCGCGAAACCGTGGATGTCCAGGCTGGGCAGATTCGCCGGGATGTCCTGCCATGTGGCGCCGCCGTCACGACTCGCCGTGAACACGTCATGGCCGGCGATGACGATCGAGCCATCGCTCGCGGGCGCCATACCCATGGCGTCGGCCCGTGTCGGGAGCGGCTGCCAGCTCCTGCCGCCGTCGACGCTCTCCAGGATCCCGCCGTGATGACCGAAGAGCAGATGCTCGGGATCGTCGCCGACGAACGCGAGCGCATGCACATCCTCGGTGCCGAGGCGAGCGAGCGGAGATTGGCCAGCGGGAGCGCGCCCCACGAACCATGCGGCCGCGAGCACGACCACGAAAGCAGCCGCCGCGATGCCCGTGGCACCGAGCCATCGCCGGCTGCGCCTCATCCCACGGTCTCGGCCACCTCGCAGATGCCGGGTTCGACCGGTGCCAGAGCGGCGGCGGCTCGTTCGGCGTCGAGCGCGGCCTTGATCTCCGGATAAGCGTCACTGAGGCAGCACGAGCAGCTCTCGTACCAGCGTCGCATGCCCTCGTCGATGACCGGCAGGGCGCCGGCGGGCTTCGGCGCCTCCGCGGCGGCCTGGGCCTTCGCGGCGTAGGCACCGGGCTCCTCGCGGAATGCGCGCAGGCAACCGGAGCCGCAGAAGGCGTAGGTCCGTCCCTCGTGCTCGAGGGTGAGGCCGTTCTCCTCGGCCCGGGCGACGTCCACGGTCATGCCGCAGACGGGGTCGATGACCTTCGTGGGCGTGTCCTGCACGGTGGTCTCCCTGCTGGTCGTTCATGGTTGGATGAGGCGCTGGCGGCGCGGAGGCCCCGGACCACGACGCATGGTACGCTCGATCACCTCGACGCCCGCTCGACGGCGTCCCCAGGGCCACGTGTCGGGGATCTCGACTTGCGTCTCATCGCCTCGCTCGATCGCCGTTTCTGGCTCGCCGCTATGGGCGGCACGCTGCTGACCCTGCTCGTGCTCGGCATCCCGACGGCCGTCATCCCCAACCCGTTCTTCGTGCGCATGACGCCGACCGAGCCGTTCAACGTGGTCGTCTGGCTCGCCTCTGCCCCGCTCATGGGGGCGCTGCTGGCGACGTACGTCTCGCGGGGACCCGTCGGTCACCGCGACGCCCACGCCGAGCAGGGCGGCGCGCGGGCGTCGGTGGGCGGGATCGCGGCGTTCCTGGCCATCGGCTGCCCGATCTGCAACAAGATCGTCGTCGCCGTCCTCGGGGTCAGTGGCGCACTGAAC
>JBGPMJ010000316.1:0-2962 GCA_041486935.1 Candidatus Limnocylindria bacterium
ATGATCATCCTGGGCAGCTGGTGGGCCTCGATCGCCTGGGGCCGCTACTGGGGCTGGGACCCCAAGGAGACCTCGGCGCTCGTGACCTGGCTCATCTATGCCGTCTACCTGCATGCCCGCACGGCGCGCGGCTGGTCCGGTCGACCGGCCGCCCTCATGCTCGTGATCGGCTTCGCGGCCGTCATGTTCACCTACTTCGGGAACCTGTACTTCTCCGGCCTGCACGCCTACAGCGGGCTGAACTAGGCGGACCTATCCGACGCGGCTCGCCTCGTCGACCGCGCTCGTGTTCGGCGCTCTCGTCTTCTTCGCGGCCCCGTCACCGAGCAGCGCCCGCGCCTGCTCCGCGAGTGGGCGAGCCCCCATGCGTTCAAAGGACTCCAGCGCGTCGGCGGCGAAGGTGCGACCCTCGGGCGAACCTGCCAGGGCCGCGGCGATGTCCAGCTGCATGTCGGCGATGGCCATCACCATCCCGAGGTCCCGCAGGCGGCGTTCGGCATCGCGGAACTTCTCGCGCGCCGAGGTGATATCGCCCTCGAGCGCGGTGACGCCCGCCTGCAGGGCCACGGTCCGGGCCTGGACCACGCGGCCGCGGGTCGGCGCGGCGAGAACGCCCTGGAGGGCCACCCGGGCATCGTCGAGCGAGCGCCGCCGGACGGCGGCGTGGCACAGGATCGTGTTCGCCCAGAACGGATCGACGTTGGCTCTGGCGAACTCCAGTCCCAGCCGGTAGGCCCCGTCCGGATCCCCACCATAGAGCGCCGCCATCGCCCGGTTCCCGACGGTCCAGGCGACGAATTCGGGGTTCGTGATGCCGACGATCAGCGTGTCGATAAGGGCATCGGCCCCTTGGCGGTCCGCCTCTTGGCCAAGGGCGGCCGTGACGATGAGGGCGCCGGCCGCGAGTTCGAGGCGGGTCAGGACCCCGACGTCCTCCGCCTCGAGCTCGAGCGTCAGGGCGTGAGATGCCTCGAGCTCTCCGCGCTCGAAAAGCCAGTTGCCCCGTCCGCCCCGGGCCTTCAGGGCGGCATCGCGCGAACCGAGCCGTGTGGCCAGCTCCTCGCCGCGCCGCAAGAGCTCCAGCGACGATTCGGGGGCCTCGGCGTCGACGGAGTTGCCGAGATTGTTCGCAGCCCGGATCTCGGAGAGGATCAGGCCGTGGATCTCGGCCAGCTTCAGGGCCCCGAAGAGCATCGCCATGCCCTCGCGCGGCGCCCGGCGCGCGAGGGACGTGCCCTTGGTGATGAGGGCCTCGGTGAGGACGTCGACGAGGTCGAGGCGCTCGGCAGCCGCGATCGCCCGGTCGGCGATCTCGATGGCCCGTTCGTGCTGGAGGTCGAGCATGCAGGCGCGAGCGAGTTCGGCGGTCAGGCGCGCCATGCCCGCATCGTCCTCCAGGCGGCCGAGGTCGTCGACCGCCTTCGCCAGGCGGACCGCCGCCTCCTTCACCTGGCCGGACATGATGAGCGCCGTCCCGATGGCGGCGAGCGCCCGGGCCGTGCCCGAGGCGTCGTCCTGCGACCGATACCAGGCGACCGCCGTGTCGAGCAGCTCGAGCGCCTCGTCGTAACGACCGCCGACCGTGGCCGTGTCCGCGGCCCGCTCGAGCAGGGCCGCCCGCTCGGCAGGGTCCGAGGTGACCGTGAGCGCCTCGCGTAGGAACGCCAGGGCCTGGATCGGCGAGGCGAGGTTGGCGGCGCGATCGGCCGCGGCGCGGAGGGCGATCCGCGCCTGTGCCGCCAGCGCGTCCGCCTCGGGTCCCTCGGCGGCGCTGCGGTAGGCGGACAGGTAGTGGTTGGCCAGCACGCCGGCCAGTTCGGCATCCTCGAGGCCTTCGAAGTGGCGAGCGGCCGCCAGGTGGCGCTGGCGGCGATCGCGCTTGGCCAGCGTCGAGTAGGCCACCTCGCGAATCACGCTCTGGACGAACTGGTACTGGCCGCGCTCCGGCGAGCGGGCATCGGTCTCGACGCGCAGCCACTCACGCCGGGCGAGATCCTCCAGCCTGGCTCGCAGGTCCGTACCCGAGGCCCCGGTCACGGCCTCAAGCGCGCCCGTGGTGAAGCTCAGGCCGAGCACGGCGGCGTCCTGGAGGAGCGCCCGGTCGGCGGCCACGAGGCCATCGAGGCGGGCCGCGACGAGCGCGTGGAGCGTCTGCGGCACCGACAGCTTGTCGAGCGGCCGGGCCAGCGCGTAGCGGTCGCCGTCACGTACGAGCGATCCGTCGGCGACGAGCATGCGGACCGTTTCCACCGCGTACAGGGGCACCCCCTCGGCCCGCTCCAGGATCGCCCGCGCCGCGGTCGCCGGCAGCCCCGGCACGAGGCCGTCGAGCAGCCTGCGCATGGCCTCTGCGCCGAGAGGCTCGAGGTGGAGGCTGGTGAAGTTGCGTTGCCCGCCGCCCCAGCCGGGCCGGGTCTCGAGCAGCTCGGGTCGGGCGAGGGTGATGACCAGGATGGGGTGGTTGCGCGACCAGGTGACGAGGCTCTCGAGGAAGTCGACGAGGCCGGCATCGGCCCATTGGAGATCCTCGATGACGAGGACGGCGGTGCCGGTCACGGCGACGCGCTCGAAGAGCGTCCGCCAGGCCGTGAACAGCTCGCCGCGTTCGAGGTCCGGGGCACCCTCGAGCCCGAGGAGGGCGAGGATCGCCGGCTCGATCTCGCGCCGCTCCTCGTCCACCGGGACGTAGACGCGCAACATGGCCCGGACCTTCTCGCGGGTGGCCTCGGGGCCCTCGCCCTCGGCGACCTCGGCACGGCGGCGGACCATCTCCCCCAGCGCCCAGAACGTCACGCCCTCGCCGTAGGACGGGGAGCGGCCCTGGTGCCAGCGCACGGTCTCCACGAGCCCGTCGATGTACTTCTCGAACTCCCAGGCCAGCCTCGACTTGCCGATGCCGCCGACCCCGAGGACGGAGACGAGCTGGGCCCGCCGATCCTCGGCCGCCGCGCTGAAGAGCTCC
>JBGPMJ010000317.1:0-2957 GCA_041486935.1 Candidatus Limnocylindria bacterium
GAGCGGCGCGCGAGCTCGATCGCGACGCGCCGCTGGCCGGCCGTCGGCTGCCTCAGGGTCGTGTGGAACGTGGTCACGACAGGCACGCTCAGCCCATCGAGCAGGTGCAGCAGGTGGTCTCCGTCGGGTCCGCCGTAGATGCCGTACTCGTGCTGGATCGAGACCACCGACGCGCTCTGGTTGAGCGTCCGGGCCGCGTGCAGGTATGCGGCCCGGTCGGCGGCGGGCAGGACCAGGCGGACCTCCGACGGGTAGGCGAGCTCCATGTCGTCGAGGTGCATCGCGGCCACATGCGGGACGAGCCGCTCGCGGCCGTCGCCGTCGAGCGAGGCCCGGATGCCCGCGATGAGGTCCCGGGTGAACGTGGCGATGCCGCACCGCCGCGGCACGTACGTCGACAGGAACGCCGCCCGCAGGGGACTGGCGTCGACGGCGCCCGAACCTCGAGCAGGGATCGGGTCGAGGTTCGGCAGCACGGGCTGCTCCATCGCATCTACCCCCCGACCGACCGTGTCGCCGGCACTGGGACGCTCGTCCGGGATCGGTCGGCTGGAGGGCGATTATACCGACCGCCGGAGTGACCGCCGGAAGGGCCCTTCGTCCCGCGGTCCGGCCCGGGGCCTAGCCGATCGCGGGCGTCTCCTGATCGACCCAGCGTGCGCGCCAGGGCGGCGCCGCGAAGGGCTGGCCGAAATAGATCCGCTCGCGGTAAACGAGCCCGTCGCGAAGCGCGAACAGGGAGATCGCCAGCCAGCGCGAGCCATCCTGGTAGTCCACGATCATCTCCGCCCACCACTGGTCGCCGGAGCCGCCCCGATCCCGTCCCATGGTCACGGTCGGTGCCCCCTCCGGGCGATTGACGCGGAGGTCGTGGTAGTCCTGGCTGCTGCGCACCACCTCGCCCGACTGCGGCCAGGTCTCCTGCCAGTCCGGATGGCGCAGCGCGGCGAGGGTTTCGAAGTCGTCGTCGACGCTCGCCTCGGTGTAGCGGCTGATCATCTCCCGCTTGGCGTCGTCGTTCATCGCGGCATCGTACCCCTGCATCCTGCGGGCCGTCCCGCCGTGGCCGCCTCAGCGCTTCAGGTCGGGGTTCGGCAGCAGGATCTCGTCGATGGTCTTGACCAGGTCCCAGTAGGACGCGATGAAGCTGCGCAGCGTGCGCACAGTCGCTCCGTAAGTATCGAACTCGGCGGCCGTGAGGCCGTCCTCGTCGTAGGCGCGCCGGAAGTCGGGGATGCGCGCATACAGCTCCTCGACGTGGGCAGCCGGGACCGGATCGTCGAAGCGCGGCCGCACCTCGATGGCCGAGGCGTTGAAGCGCTTCTGCCACTGGAAGGGCATGGTCATCACGATGTCGCCGCCGATCAGCTCCGACCAGTGCAGGTGGTGGCGGTAGGCGGCCGCGAGCAGACGGGCGCGGTAGCCGCGCTCGTGGAAGATGCGGTAGGCCTTCTTGAGGACGGCGATGCCCGCCCAGTTCGGCGCGGCGGGATCGACGATGATGTCGTCGCGCTCGCAGACGGCCTTCATCCAGTCGTCCAGCCGCCCGATCATCAGCGTGCACACCGGCGACATGTGCGCCACGTCCAGCCCCTCCGCTTCACGGCGCCGCAGCGCGCGCTCGACCGCCTCGCCGACCGCGAGCGCCTGGGGCAGCGTGAAGTTGACCGTGGCGTTGATGCTCACGCCGTGGTAGGTCGCTTCCTCGAGCGCACGCAGGCCGGCGCTCGTGGCCGGGAACTTCACCTGCATGTTGGGGGCCAGCGTGTGGAAGTACCGACCCTGCTCGAGCATCCTCTGCGGGTCGCGGAAGAAAGTCGGGTTGGTCTGGATCGAGAGGCGGCCCTTGCGCCCGGCCTCGCGCACCCAGATCGGCTCGAGCACCTTCGCCCCCCTGGCGGCCATCTCCTCGATCGTCCGCCAGGTGATCTCGACGTCGGTCCAGGTGGGGTGCTCGTCGCGGATGGCGAGCACGCGCGGCTGCCACACGTCCCACTCTTTCTTCATCACCTCGCCCACGATGCTCGGGTTGGAGGTGGCCCCCACGGCGCCGTTGGCCACGGCGTACTCGAGCTCGGCGATGGCGCAGGAGTCGTTCCAGTAGTCGCTGGCGGTGGTCGAGACCATCCGCAACAGGGGGCTCGCGGTGGCGGTCGCGGTCGTGGCGGTCGCTTTCATGACGGTCTCGTTCTTCCTTGGCTCGCTCAGCGCGGCTTCGACGGATCCCAGTCCATCAGCCAGGCGTGGTCCGGGTCCATCGTGAAATGCCAGAGCCGCGTGGGGCCAGCCATCACGTTCAGGTAATAGCCATCGTACCCCGCCGGCATGCCCACGGGGTGGTAGCCCTTCGGTACGAGCACGACATCGCCGTCCATCGGTGTGAGGGCTTCGTCGAGTGTGCGGTCGGGGGTGTAGACGCGCTGGAAGGCGAAGCCCTCCGGCCGTGCGAAGCGGTAGTAGTAGAGCTCCTCGAGGTAGCTCTCACGCGGCTGATCCTCGGTGTCGTGCTTGTGCGGCGGGTAGCTCGACCAGTTGCCGCCGGGCGTGTAGACCTCGACGATGATCAGCCGGCCGGCCTCCGCGTCGGGCGGCAACAGGTGGTGGATGCGGCGCGCGGTATTGCCCCGGCCGCGCTGCTCGACGCGCATCGTCGCGGGGTCCACGAGCCGCGTGATTCGTACGTCGCCGGCCGGCGCGGCCGCGACGGCGACCGTGGTGGGACGCAGCGCCTCCAGCTCGAGGTCCGCGCCGGGCTCGACGAGCACGACCGGAGCGGGCGGGCCGTCGAAGACGCCGTCGCGGCTGCCGACCTGCGCGAAGACGCGGTCCCCGGCGCGCACCCGGCACGATCCCTCGAGCACGACCAGGCCGACCTCGCGGTCGTCGCCGGGGCGGAGCACGACGTCGCCGGGCGCGAGACGGTGCGTGGCGAAGCCGATGTACGACCAGCCGGCATC
>JBGPMJ010000318.1:0-2956 GCA_041486935.1 Candidatus Limnocylindria bacterium
GCGGCGGCCAGCCGGACGATGGTGGCCACGTCCGCCGTGGAGGCGGGGAGTGCCACGGCGAGGGGCCAGCCGGGGTGCTGGTATTCGGTCTCGTCGAAGCGATAGGAGGCCGTGTCCGCGCGGTCGGTGAGCAGGCGCAGCTCGGGCAGCGACGCGCGCAGGGCGGCAAGGAAGGCGGCGCCGGTCACGGCCGCGGGGGTCACGGCCCGATGATAGAGGCGTATGCCCGGCGGTCATCCGAGGCAGCGGAACCGAGCATGAATGCCTCGCGATGACGGCTCATCGTCGGTTAGACGAGCACGACTTCACGGCCTGGCATGCCCGGCGGTCATACGCCAGGGGTAGAGGAGGCGGGCAGGGAACGTGCGTAGGCCCGCCCCACCACGACGACGGCGGGCAACCGCTCCAGGAGGTCGTCGAGCGGCGCGGAGTCGAGCGTGCCGTCGCGCCGCGCGACGATGAGGCTGCCGCGCACGTTGAGCGGGTTCTGGGGGCGGCCGTCGGCCTCGGCGAGGTCCAGGCGCAGCTCGCTCCCCACCGCGGCCCCGGCGACCAGCGCGGCCTCCACCTCGGCGCGCGTGCTGCCCGAGCGCGAGTCGCGCCGGACCTCAGCGATCGTCCGCCAGGTCGGCTGACGCAGCAGCACGTGCCGCCAGAGCCGCCCCACGGTCGGCGTCACGCACCCGGATCCCGGGGCAGGGTCCGGGTCGAGGGACCGCCCGCCCGCCCACAGGGAGGCCTGGTGCAGCATGGCGTACTCGTCGAGCGCGGCGTAGGCGGCGAGGTCGTCGAGCGGATTCCCATCGCCGAACAGCGCCCGCACCGATGGCCCGAACACCTCCTCGAGATCGAGGTCGATGGCGCGCACCGTGCGGTGGAAGTAGACCGTGTTGTACATGAACAGCCGCGAGGCGAGGAACTGCTCCAGCGCGCCCAGCCCCGGCTCGTAGATGGCCAGGCCGCGCTCGCTCATGAACGAGTACCGGCGCAGGCGGTCGGCGTCGACGGGGCCCGTGGAGACGCCGGTCATGTAGGCGTCGCGGCGCACGTAGTCGAGGTTGTCGACCGTGAAGAGGCCGCTGAAGAGCGGCTGCAGGCGGCGTACCCAGAGCGGCATGGTCGGGTCGGCCAGGGGCGGCTTCGAGATGAGGAAGCCGATCCAGCGCGGATCGATCGCCTCGCCCTCGGCGAAGGTGGCCCGCTGGGCCTGCAGGTCCGGTGCCCGGCGCAGCCCGCCGATGATCGCCGCCAGCTCGCGCTCGATGATGGCCTGGCCGAGATCCTCGTGGCTGAGCCGCTTCGCCGGGTCGCGGCTGGGATGCGGCGGCGCGGGGAAGCGCACCAGGAAGTGCTCATCGAAGAAATGAGCGAAGGGACCGTGCCCCACGTCGTGCAGCAGCCCGGCCACGCGGAGCGTCTCGACCACCAGCGCCTCGGACGGGATGGGGTCCTCGGACGCTTCCCCCTCGGCCAGGGTGTCGGCGACGAGCACCTCCCTCAAGGTGGGGTAGAGGGCGCGACCCCACAGGCCCGCCTCGTGCATCACGCCCAGGCCGTGCGTGAAGCGGCTGTGCTCGGCCGTGGGGAAGACCCAGCGCGCGCTCTGGAGCTGGCTGATGCGGCGCAGGCGCTGCAGCCAGGGCGTGTCGAGGAGGTCCTCCTCGGCCACCGACTCCGGTGCCAGGCCGGCCCGGGCGCTCTGCTCGGGCGTGAGCCGTTTCGTCAGCTCGATGTACCCATGGATCGGGTCGCTGATGAGGTTGACCGCCTCGAACTGGGGGTGGGCCATGGCCGGAGTCTAGTCCAGGGCCTCGATCTCCACGCCCTCCGCCTCGGCGGCCCGGCGCATCGCCCGATCCAGCGTCGCGACGCTGGCGTCCGTCTCGCGGGCGATCTGCACGTAGAGGGCGTCATACACCGACAGGCGATGCCGATCCGCGATCGCCAGCGCCTCGTCCAATCGTCGCGGCATGGCCGCTGCCGACTCGAGCCCGATCTCGCGCAGGCCCGCAAGCCTGAGGCGGACGGCGTCCACCGGCAGCTGGCGACGAACCAGGAGCGCATTGGCGACCTCCGGCCAGAAATGGTCGGGCACGAGGATCATCCGACCAGCGGTGATCCAGGCCGAGACGACCCGGCTCTCGATCGATGCCCCGAGCACCATCTCCACCGCTGCGGAGGCGTCGAGCACGACAGGCTCGAGTGAGACGCCGAAAGTCATCGCTCGTCGCGGTCGGCGCGGACGGCCGCGACCGCGTCGAACTCGGGCATGGGGTAGAGCTCGGCCGTCTCGCGGGCAAGCCGCCGCAGCTCATCCAGCGCGGCCAGCTGGCGGGCGCGCTTCTGCTCGGGGTCCAGCGCGGCCAGGTCGCTGAGGGGCACCAGCGCCGCGATGGGCTGGCCGGCGCGCTCGATGACGATGCGCTCGCCGCGACCGGCCTCGTCGAGGATCTTCCCGAAGCGCTTGCGCACGTCGAGCGCAGAGACCGTTTTCACGCCATCATCATAGTGCTCTCATAGCGCCATGATAACAGGGCCATCGGGCGGGATGCCGCACCCACCGGCTATCCTTCGCCCTGATTCACGCACCCCGCACGACAAGGGTTCCCCCTCATGAAGGTTGGCATCGCCCGGGAGAGCGCGCCCGGAGAACGCCGCGTCGCTCTCGTCCCCGAGTTGATCGCGAAGTACAAGGCCGCGGGCCTCGAGGTGCTCGTCGAAGCGGGTGCCGGCTCCGGCGCACTCATCACCGACGGGGCCTACGCCGACGCGGGCGCCGCCGTCGTCTCGACCGACGAGCTGTACGCCCAGGCGGACGCGATCCTGCGCGTCCAGAAGCCCAGCCCTGACGAGGTCGCGCGGCTGCGCGCCGGCCAGGCGGTCGTGGGGCTGCTGACGCCGCTCATCGATCCGCAGACCGCGCAGGCCCTGGCCGAACGCGGCGTGACCGCCATCA
>JBGPMJ010000319.1:0-2942 GCA_041486935.1 Candidatus Limnocylindria bacterium
ACCTCGAGGCCGACCACCGTGTCCAGCTCGCCCGTGCGCGCGGTGAGCATGATGATGGGGACCGACGACTCGTGGCGGATGATGCGGCAGACCTCGAGGCCGCTCAGCTCCGGCAGCATAAGGTCCAGAACCACGAGATCGGGGCGCTCGGCGGCGAAGCGCTCCAGCGCCTCCCGACCGTCGACCGCGGTGACGACACGGAAGCCCTCCTCGCCGAGGTTCTCCGCGAGCGTGGCGAGGAGCGTGGGTTCGTCATCGACGACGAGGATGGTGCGGGCCATACGTTCATGGTAAGGGCCGGCCGGGGACGGGACGTTCGCGCCCTCGGCGTCCCGGCAGGGCGATCCGCCGTCAGACGTCGGTGGGCGGGATCGGCTTCGGGCGACGCGGAGCGCGGCGCGGGGCGAGCGGCACGGGCTCCGAATCGGGGGCCGATGGCCCGGCATCGGTGGCGTGGACGGCGGCGACCTCCTCCTCGAGCGCGACGATGAGTGCGCCGACGGCTGCCTACAGCTCGCGGGCCGTGTTCAGCTGGTCGTCGAGGCCGGTGATCCGCTTCTGCCGCTTCGCCTCCGCGCGCTCCGCCTTGGACGGCTTGACCGCCTTCGGCTCCTTCGCCGCCTTCCCCTTCTTGGCCATGCCCGGACTCGTCGCAGCGGTCGCCTGGATGGTGAGTATGCGGCAGACTAGCGGCGCCATGAAGCCACCCGATCCCGCCGCTCCGCTGCGCGTCCTCTTCGTCTGCGTGGGCAACTCCGCGCGCAGCCAGATGGCCGAGGCGCTGCTCGGGGTGCGTGGGGGCGGGGGATACGCGCCGGCGAGCGCCGGCACGACCCCGACCCGCGTGAACCCGCTGACCGTGCGGGCTCTGGCCGAGCTGGGCATCGACTGGTCGCGCGCCCGCTCCAAGGGCGTCGCGGATGTGCTCGACCGACCCTGGGACGCCGTGGTGACCGTCTGCGACGAGGCGCAGGAGGCGTGTCCCTACATCCCCGGCGACCACGAGCAGGTGCACTGGCGCTTCGACGACCCGGCCGCGGCCGCCGGGACCGACGAGGCGCGCATGGCCGTCTTCCGCCGCGTGCGCGACGAGATCGCCGTGCGGATCGATGCCTTCCTCGCCGAGCGGTCCGGGACCCGCCCGTGAGCGGCGGCGTGGAGCTGTACCTACTACGCCACGCCCACGCTGGCGACCGCCTGGCCTGGGAGGGGTCGGACGACGTCCGGCCCCTTTCGAAGAAGGGCCGTGCGCAGGCCGATCGCCTGGCGGCCCACCTGCGGAGCATCGGCCTCCGCCCCGACGTCGTGATCTCGAGCCCGAAGCTGCGCGCCACGCAGACGGCCGAGCCCATCGCCGAGGCGCTCGGGCTGCCGGTGCGCACGGACGAGCGGCTGGGCGGCTTCCTCGATCTCGCCGCGCTCGAAGGGGTCCTGGCGGACGCCGGCGACCCGGCGCGCGTCGTGCTCGTGGGCCACGACCCGGACTTCAGCGAACTGGTGGCCGTCCTGTGCGACACGGCCGGGGCGCCGATACGCAAGGGCGCTCTGGCACGCATCGACGCCGCCCGGCCCCTTCAGCCCGGCGGCGGCACCCTGCGCTGGCTCCTCTCGCCAGACGCCCTGACGCCCGAGGGCTGACGACCGCGCACCTGCGTCCCGCAGGTGGTCCGGCACGGCCATCTCGCCCGGAAACTGGGACCGAATGGCCCTCCCGCGCCCGTCTGCCGAGCGGCAATCCTTCGGCCAACGCATCGTGCCACGAGGAAGGGACATGGCAGTAGCCGGCATCAGTCGACGGCAGGCGTTGAAGTCCGTGGCGGCGGGCGCGGCGACGACGGCGATCCTCGCCCATGAAGCTGTCGCTGCGGCAACGACCCCGACGCGCAAGCACCACTGGGGGATGGTCATCGACACGCAGCGCTGCGTCGGCTGCGAGTCCTGCGTGATCGCCTGCAAGATCGAGAACATGACGCCGCCGGGCGTCTTCTACACGGTCGTCACCCGCGAGCCGCTGCCCGGCGCACGCAACGACCGACCGGTCTTCATGACCAAGCCCTGCTTCCACTGCGAAGAGCCGCCCTGCGTGCCCGTCTGCCCCGTCAAGGCGACTTACAAGCGGCCCTCGGACGGGATCGTGGTGATCGACTACGACCGCTGCATCGGCTGTCGCTACTGCATCGCGGCCTGTCCGTATGGCGCGCGCTGGTTCGACTTCGGCGACGACTACGCGTTCCTGCCCGCCGCGGGCGACCAGGTCTCGCCGGAGTACAAGCAGTACCGCGTCAGGACGCCGGACGGGTCCCCGGTGGGGAACGTGCGCAAGTGCACGTTCTGTCTCCACCTCCAGGACGAGAGCGGCGAGTACGACCGTTCGGCCGGCCGCTGGCCGGCCTGCGCCAAGACGTGCCCCGGCCACGCCATCATCTTCGGCGACCTCGACGACCCCGAGAGCGACGTCTCGAAGATCCTGCGCGAGCGCAACGCCGTCCGGCTCAAGGAGGAGCTCGGCACCGAGCCCTCCGTCTACTACCTGCTGTGAGAGGAGGCCGGCGATGACGCTCAAGCGAGCCTTCTGGACCGTCGGGATCCTCGGCCTGGTCCCGCTCGGGATCGGCTTCTACCTGCGTCTGACCACGGGCCACGAGCTGGCCAACTACGGCTCGATCATCCCCTGGGGCCTGGGGGTCGCCGAATACATCTACTTCGTCGGCCTCTCGGCCGGCGCTTTCCTGCTCTCGTCGCTCGTTTACGTCTTCGGCGTGAAGCGCTTCGAGCCGATCGGCCGCCTGGCGGTCTTCACGGCGATCATCTCGCTGCTGCTGGCGCTGCTCGCGATCTGGGTCGACATCGGCCACATGGAGCGCTTCTGGTACGTGTTCGTGTACGCCAACTTCACCTCGCCCATGGCCTGGATGATCTGGCTCTACACGGCCTACTTCGTC
>JBGPMJ010000320.1:0-2915 GCA_041486935.1 Candidatus Limnocylindria bacterium
AAGCCGTTGGGGTAGCGGCCGGCCAGTGGGGCGACCGCGGCGACTGCCACCTCGGCCGCCGCGCGGTAGTGCCCGTCCCCGGTCAGCGCGGCCAGGCGCAGGAGGACCGTGGCCGCCATGGCGCCGCCGCTGGGCAGCGCATTGTCCTGGAGCCCCTTCGGACGTGCGATGAGCGCCTCGTGGTCGTCGGCGGTGTCGAACCAGCCGCTGTCCGGGTCGGTGAAATGCGCAAGGATCGTCTCACACAGCTCGCGGGCGGCGACGAACCAGCGCTCGTCGAAGGTCGCCTGGTAGAGCGCCAGCAGGCCGTCGGCTGCTGGCAGGCGAAGCCGCGGCAGACGTAGGCGGTGGCGCGACCGTCGAGCTGCGGCCGGTCGTAAAGCAGGGGCACGGCCGACGAACCCGACGCGGCCGGAGATGCCAGCGCGACCACGACCCCCGGCCGGAAGCGCCCGCGCACGACAGCCAGCAAAGCGGCAGTCGCAACGTCGTCCGGCTCCCCGACGACCGCCACCTCGTCGATGGGGTACGCGGCGAGGTCGTGCGCCACGAGCCATTGCGCGAAGCCGTTGGGGTAGCGGCCGGCCAGTGGGGCGACCGCGGCGACTGCCACCTCGGCCGCCGCGCGGTAGTGCCCGTCCCCGGTCAGCGCGGCCAGGCGCAGGAGGACCGTGGCCGCCATGGCGCCGCCGCTGGGCAGCGCGTTGTCCTGGAGCCCCTTCGGGCGCGCGATGAGCGCCTCGTGGTCGTCGGCGGTGTCGAACCAGCCGCCGGCCGGGTCGGTGAAATGCGCGAGGATCGCCTCACCTAACTCGTGGGCGGCGACGAACCAGCGCTCGTCGAAGGTCGCCTGGTAGAGCGCGAGCAGGCCTTCGGCCAGGTCGGCGTGATCCTCCAGCACCGCTGCGGCCGCGGCACGGCCGTCCTTCCAGGAGCGTCGAAGACGGCCATCCGGGCCGCGCAACGCATCCATCAGGAACCCGGCGGCGCGCTCGGCGGCGGCCCGGTAGTCGTCCCGCCCAAAGGCCGACGCCGCCTCCGCCAGCGCGGCCAGCGTGAGCCCGTTCCAAGCCGCGATGACCTTGCCGTCTCGGGCGGGCTGGGGCCGATCGCTGCGGCGGGCGAGGAGACGGCGTCGGGCCTCCCGCAGCCGAGGCTCCAGCCCGGCGTCGTCGCCGCGCACGCGGCGCAGGATCGTGCGCCCCTCCCAGTTGCCGCGCTCGGTCACGTCGTAGACGTCGGCGAAGAGGGCGGAGTCCTCGCCGAGCACGTCGGCCACCTCGGCCGCCGACCAGACGTAGGTCACCCCCTCTTCGCCCTCGGTGTCGGCGTCCTGGCTGGCCGCGAAGCCGCCCTCGGGCGTGGCCATCTCGCGCAGCAAGTAGTCGAGCGTCTCCTCGACGACCTCGCGGTAGCGCCCCTCCCCGGTGACCTGCCACGCGTGGAGGTAGGCGCGGGCGAGCTGGGCATTGTCGTAGAGCATCTTCTCGAAGTGCGGCACCAGCCACTCGGCGTCGGTCGCGTAACGGGCGAAGCCCCCGCCCAGCTGGTCGTAGATGCCGCCCGCGGCCATCGCGTCGAGCGTGCGCTGCGCCATGGCCAGCGCCCTCGTGTCGCCCGCTCGCACAAAGCGACGCAGCAGGTGCTCGACGGTCATCGGCGCGGGGAACTTCGGGGCCCCGCCGAGACCGCCATGGACGGGGTCGAAGCCATCGGCCAGGGCCCTGGTCGCCTCGTCGAGCAGCCCCGGGGCGATCGACGGCGCCGGGGTCGAGCCGAAGAGCGGGCGCCCGTCCGGGCCGACCAGGCTGGAGGCCCGTGCCTCCGCGCGCTGCCCGGCGTCGTGGGCGTGCTGGGTCTGGGCGCGCAGTGCGCCGGTGAGTCGATCGGCCGTTTCCACGACTCGAGCCCGGTCCTCGCGCCACAGCCCGGCGATGCTCGCCAGCACCTGGCGGAAGGAGGGCATCCCGTGGCGCGGCGCGTCGGGGAAGTACGTGCCGCCGTAGAACGGTCGCCCGTCCGGGGTGAGGAAGACGCTCATCGGCCAGCCGCCGCTGCCGGTGAGGGCCTGGACCGCGTCCATGTAGATCGCATCGAGGTCGGGCCGCTCCTCGCGGTCCACCTTGATCGCCACGAAGTCGGCGTTCATCTGGGCAGCGGTGGCCTCCTCCTCGAACGACTCGCGCTCCATGACGTGGCACCAGTGGCAGGCCGCGTAGCCGATGGACAGGAAGATCGGGCGGTCGAGCTCGCGAGCGCGGGCCAGCGCCTCCGGCCCCCAGGGATACCAGTCCACCGGGTTGTGGGCGTGCGGGAGGAGGTACGGGCTGGTTTCGCCGGCAAGGCGGTTCGTGGGCATCGGGTCGATGGTAAGCACTACCCCCTTGGCGCGCGTTCGGCTACGCTCCCCGGATGCGCTGCACAGTCTGCGGGCACGAAAATGAGGCGGATCGCAAGTTCTGCGGCCAGTGCGGCGCGCGCCTGTCGGTCGTCTGTCCCGCCTGCGGCCACGCGAATCCGCCCGGAGATCGGTTCTGCGGCGAGTGCGGGATCCCGTTGGCAGGTACGAGCGCGGCTGCACCACATGCCGGCGCCCCTCTCCCGGTCGCCTCCGTGACCCCCGAGGCGGAGCGCCGCCTGGTGTCGGTCCTCTTCGCCGACCTGGTGGGGTTCACGGCGGCCTCCGAGGAGCGCGATCCCGAGGACGTCCGCGAGTACCTGTCGCGCTATTTCGAGGCGTCGCGCGAGGTCATCGGCCGCTATGGCGGCACGGTCGAGAAGTTCATCGGCGACGCGGTGATGGCGGTGTGGGGAGCGCCGATAGCCAACGAGGACGACGCGGAGCGCGCCGTCCGCGCGGCGCTCGACCTCGTCGACGCGATCCCCGGGCTGAACGTCGGGAGCGTCGGCGGGCT
>JBGPMJ010000321.1:0-2898 GCA_041486935.1 Candidatus Limnocylindria bacterium
ATCGCCACGACCGTCAGGAAGATCGAAACCAGGATGAACTGGCCGGTCGTGAAGCCCATGCCGCGCACGGCGATGACGCTCATGACCACGATGATCGTGTTGACCGCGTCGCTGTAGAAGAAGCGGCCCAGCAGGAAGCGCTGCAGCCCCGGCACGGAGCGCGCGTGGCGGAGCGTCTCGGGCAGCTGGCCCAGGGAGGCCGGTACGTCCGCGAGGCGGAAACGCTGGTCCGAGGTGGGCGCTTCGCGCACGATGAAGAAGATCGGCGCCGCGAAGACCGCGAAGAGGATGCCCGAGATGAGGAAGATGCCCTCGGGCGGGATGTCGAACAGGACCAGCAGCAGCCCGATGGCGATCGTGCCCATGTAGCCGACGCCGACGCCGACGCCGGACAGCCGGCCCCGCGCCGCGGGCACGGAGATGGTCTTGAGCGTCGCGTCGTAGTAGATGAGCGCGGCCTGGTAGCCGAAGTTGGCGACCGCGAAGAGCGTCGCGCCGAGGACGGCCGGGGTCGGGCCGATGATCGCCGAGGGCACGATGGTCAGCACCGTGAAGAAGAGCAGGAACGGGAGCCGGCGGCCGCCGCGGTCGCTCATCGCGCCGAGGACGGGGGAGACGAGGGCGTTGAGGCCGACGCTGATGGCGACCGCGATGCTGTAGGCGAGCTGGCCGTCGGCCTTTCCGAGGCGCGACGGATCGGTCAGCCAGATGCCCATCGCCGTGGAGACGATGGCGTAGCTGAAGATCGTGTTGGCGAAGTCGTACAGCGCCCACGAGCCCGGCACGCGCGCGCGGCCGGTCGGCGTCAGGGCGGCCAGCGCGGCCGCCCAGGCGCGAGGATCGAACCGGCCGTACATCGCGGCCGATGATAGCCGCGGCCGGGCCCCGCGGGAACGCGTTCGCGCACTGCCGTACGATGGGCCGGTGCCCGGTCCTCATCCCGCCGACCCGCTCGACTGGCGCCCGCAGATGCCGCGCGACAAGCTGCGCCCGTCGGCCATCCGCGATCCCATCGTGGAGCCGCACTGGAGCGGCCGGCGCGTGCTCGCCCACTTCGACGTGGAGCGCCCGACGGCCGACGGCGGACCCTGGCTTCGGCTCATCGATGCCCACGGGGTGGACGTCACCGACGCCGAGCCGCCCGTGACGGCCGAGCTGGCCGAGGCCATCCTCGCCGTGGACGCCGTGGTGGACGGCTTCCTGACCGACCAGGCGACGCGCAGCGGCGAGGGGTCATCGATCGCCACGAGCGTCCAGGTGCCGCGCTTCAACGTGCTCCTGGGCCGGAAGGCGGAGCTGGAGCCGCATGAGATCCAGGGCCATGACGGGGGCGGCCGTGTGGCGTTCGTGGCGGTCGACCTCCTCCGCCTCGACGGACAGACGCTGCTCGACCTGCCGTTGCTGGAGCGCAAGCGTCTGCTGGACGGCCTCATCCGCCAGAGCGATCTGGTGCGCGTCTCGCCCTATACGCGGCCGCCGTTGCGCGCCTGGCTGCTGAGCTGGAAGAGCGTCGGCTTCGAGGGGGCGGTGCTGAAGGCGGCCAACAGCCGCTACGAGCCGTCGTCCGTGTCCAGGGAGTGGACCGTGGTCACGAAGCTCAGCTCGCTCTGATCGTGACGGTCGAGGAGTCCGCGAACCTGCCCATCGCCGTCCGCCGCGCCCGCCCGGACGACCGCGAGTCGGTGCTCGCCTTCGCTTCGGCGACGTGGGACGGCTGGGACTACGTGCCCGAGGCGTGGCCGCACTGGATCGCCGCGCCCGACGGCGTGTTTCTCGTCGCGACGGCCCAGGGCGACGACCGGCCCATCGCCATCACGCGCCTCGCGCTGCTGGCCGCCGACGAGGGCTGGCTGGAGGGGATCCGCGTGGACCCCGCCGTGCGCGGGCGGGGCGTGGCCACGAACCTCCAGGTCGCTCAGCTGGCCTGGGCCCGCGCGCACGGCCTGGGCGTGCTGCGCTATGCCACCGGGCGTGGCAACGAGGCGTCGTTGAAGCTCGGCGCGCACCACGGCTTCGTGCGCGTCGCCGACCGGCGGACCTGGAGCCGGCCCGAGGACGAGGGTGAGCCGGGAGCCGCGCCGCCGCCGATGGACCCGACCGTCGAAGCAGCCCGCCGCCGGGACCTGCTGGCGGCGTTGGCGACGGACGGGGTCGCGATCGCCACCGACGCGCCGGAGTCGTCGATCGCGGCGGCATGGCGCGTCGTGGACACCGATGCCACCTTCGAGGCCGGCGGGCGGCTATACGAGCACCGCTCGTGGTCGCTCCAGCGGCTGACGCACGAACGGTTCGCCGCCCACGTGCGCCGCGGCGAGGTGCTGGTGACGCCGGGAGCGCGAGCCGTGGCGATCCTGCCCCACGTGGCCCACTTCTCGGAGGACCTCGGGCCGCACCTCGCCGTCGTGGCCGGCGACGGGCACGCAGCCCTGGAGCTGCTGCTGACCGTCGAGCGGCTGGCCGGCAGCTGGGTGAGCGTGCGCCTGGCCGATCCCTCGCCGGCACTGCTCGCCGACCCGGCCGTCGCGTCTGCCTGGTCGGATGCCGGCATCCGGCCGCACGACTGGTCGCTGCACATCATGGAGCGGCCGCTCCCCGGGGACGAGCCGCTCCCCCTCGCCGAGCCGCCCGGCGCGCTGGAGCTGCGCGACTCGCCGCGGCGCATCGCCGCCCCGCCCGAGATCGGGGACTGAGGCGGCGATGGCGACGCGCACCCGGGCCACCCGCGGCGGTCCCCTGGCCGGCCTGCCGAAACCCCTGCGCGACGAGGTCGAGCGGCTCGGCAGGGCCGACATCATGGTCGGCATCCCCAGCTTCAAGAACGCGGCCACCATCGGCTACGTCGTGCGCGCCGCGCACGCCGGCCTCGTGCAGTACTTCCCGGACCTGCGTCCCATCCTG
>JBGPMJ010000322.1:0-2874 GCA_041486935.1 Candidatus Limnocylindria bacterium
AGGGCACCTTGAAGGCGTGCTTGTCGATGTGGTTCGCCTCGTCGGCGGGGGTGAGCACCTCGGACTCGTCGATGTAGTCGACGCCCAGCGCCTCGAGCACCTGCGCCTCGACGAAGTGCCCGATGCGCGCCTTGGCCATGACCGGGATGGTCACCGCGGCCATGATCGCCTCGATGAGGGCCGGGTCGCTCATGCGCGCCACGCCGCCGCTGGCCCGGATGTCGGCGGGCACGCGCTCGAGGGCCATCACGGCGACCGCGCCGGCGTCCTCGGCGATCTTCGCGTGCTCGGCGGTAACGACGTCCATGATGACGCCGCCCTTCAACATCTGGGCGAGGCCCTTCTTGGTCGCCCAGGTCGATGTCTCGACGCTCATGCGTACCGTTTCCTCGGTGTACGTTGCGTGGGCTGGCGGTCGGGCTGGCCCCGGGGTCCTCGCCCGTTCGAGTCGACCGCGTCGCCTCGCGCGCCCCGATTATCGCACGGGGAAGTGGCGGAACCCGGGAGCGTGGCCGGACGGGATCGCCCTGGCCGCGCGTCGCGGGCTCCGGCCGCCCCTCCGCGGCCCTCTCCCGCGGCCCTGTCGCCCCGGATGTCAGTAGGATGGGCGACCTCAGCCCGGTCGCCGATCGATCTCCTCGCGGACGGCGCCCAGGATCTCCAGCTCGATGAGGTCCTTCGGCCGACCGGCCGCTCGCTTCATCGCCATGAGGTCGTCAAGACCCGCGACCAGGACGACCCTGCCCATGATCTCCGTCGTCACCGCACCCGGCGCGAGCTGGTGGAAGTCGAGGCGCGGATCTGGATGGGCCAGCAGGTCCAGGTCGCCGTGGCGGGTCGAAAGCATCAGGACGTCAGCGGCCCGGAGCGCTCGCCTGTCGAGCGGAGTCCTTGCGACCCCGGGCGAACCGCGGCGCACGGCAGCCAGCTCGTCGAGGACCGCCGCGAGTCGGTCGAGGTTGTGGCGATCGATCGCGTGGCAGATGTCGAGGTCGCCGGTGAGGGAAGGCGACCCGTGCGCCTGTGCCGCGAGTCCGCCGACGATCACGAACCGCACGCCACCGTCGAGCAACGCGCCGAGCAGCAGGTCCGGCCGGAAGCGCGGCAGCTCGCTCATTCGGCGTCCCGCCGCATGGATCGCCGCATCTCGATATAGGTCCCGTCGCTCTCGATCGCCCACGCCAGCCGCTCCACCATCGGCCGGTCGAGCATGGCGTTGATCTGCGTGCGATCCACCCCGATGCCAAGGCGCGGCATGACCTCCAGGCCGAAGCTGGTCGCCGCGAGGAGACGGTCCAGCGTGTTCACCCGTGGGTCCGAGCGGCCGCGCTCGATGCGAGCGATCGTCTCCTGCGGGATCCCGGCGCGAGCCGCCAGCTGGCGCTGCGTCAGCCCAGCCCGACGACGAGCATGACGCACCATGCGCCCAGCCATCGACACGACGACCACCTCCGGCTGCTCCCGAGTCTGATGACGTTTGCGTCATCGTACACCATCGCTCGTGACTTGACACTTCCCGCTGGTCATGCAATCGTGCTACCTGTGGGTAGCAGGAACAACCAGGTCCCGGTCGTGGCCCGAGCAGGCGTCGCGACGGCCGCGACGATGGCGGTCTTGATCGCGGCCGTGAGGTCCGCGAACGCGGGCCCGCCACCCGACCCTCCCCTCGCCCTGCTCGGCTTCGTGGCCGTCTATGGCGCACCGGCGCTGTTGGGCGTCGTCGGCCTGCGCCACGCCGTCGGATCGCCGTTCGCGGCCGCCTCCCTCGTCGCGTTCGGGCTCGCGTTCACGTCGTTCAGCCTGGTGACGATGCCGTATCTCATCCCCGCCCTGCTCCTCGGGGCGGCGGCCGCCCGGACGGGCCACTGGACGATCATCCGCACCTTCGCCGCACTCGCCAGCACGGCCATGCTCGTCGCCGCGTGGTTTGCCCTCGTCACGTGGCACGAGGTGACGTGCTTCAGCACCGCGCGGGGAGGTGCGGGTTGCGGCCAGACGATGACGACGCAGGGCGGCCTTGGGGCGCTGGCCCTCACGGCGGCAGCGATCGGCCTCGCCCTCGCCACGACCCGCGCCACCCCACGGCCTATCATCGGCCGCGATGGCGCAGCTGCGGACCCACGCGAACCCCAACAGCGATGAGTGGCACGCTAACGACGCCGCCATGCGCGCGCTGGTCGCCGAACTCAGGGCCAAGACCGCGGCGCTGACGCGCCACGGCGCAGGAGGGGACGACCGGAGCGTCGCCCGCCACCGCGAGCGCGGCAAGTTGCCCGTCCGCGAGCGCATCGAGCGCCTGCTCGACCCCGGCGCCCCCTTCCTCGAGCTGAGCCCACTCGCCGCCGACGGCCTGTACGACGGCGACGCCCCCGGCGCGGGGATCGTCACGGGCATCGGGCGCATCGAGGGCGTCGAATGCGTCGTGGTGGCCAACGACGCCACGGTCAAGGGCGGCACCTACTACCCGCTGACCGTGAAGAAGCACCTCCGCGCCCAGGAGATCGCCCTCCAGGGCCACCTCCCCTGCCTCTACCTCGTCGACTCAGGCGGCGCCTTCCTGCCCCTCCAGGACGACGTCTTCCCCGACCGCGACCACTTCGGGCGCATCTTCTACAACCAGGCCCAGATGAGCGCGGCGGGCATCCCGCAGATCGCCCTGGTCATGGGCAGTTGCACGGCCGGCGGCGCCTACGTGCCGGCCATGAGCGACGAGACGGTCATCGTCCGCGGCACCGGCACGATCTTCCTTGGCGGCCCGCCGCTGGTGAAGGCGGCCACCGGCGAGGATGTCACCGCCGAGGAGCTGGGCGGGGCCACGGTCCACGCGCGCATCAGCGGCGTCGCTGACCACGAGGCGCTCGACGACGAGCACGC
>JBGPMJ010000323.1:0-2859 GCA_041486935.1 Candidatus Limnocylindria bacterium
CCTTCCGCCAAGATCAGTCACGGGGATGCTGTGTACCGCCTCACCGAGCTTGCCCTCAAGCGCGCCTCCGTCACCTTCCTCATGGCCGCGGCGGTCTTCATCGCCGGCATCGTCTCCTGGGGCAGCCTGAAGTCGGAGCTGCTGCCCGACATCGACTTCCCCATCGTGACCGTCATCACGCCCTATTCGGGCGCGGGCACGACCGACGTGGCCGAGCAGGTGACGAAGCCGGTGGAGCGAACGCTCAGCGGGGTCGCGCGCATGACCTCACTGCGATCGACGTCGGCGGCCGGCCTGTCGATCGTCGTGGCCGACTTCAGCTACGGCACCGACATCAAGGCCACCGTCGCCGACATCGAGGCCAGCCTGCGCTCGGCCGGCCTGCCCTTCGGGGTCTCGCCGCTGGTCACCACGCTCAACATCAACGCCTTCCCCATCCTCTCCTTCACCGTCCAGGGCAGCGGCTCGACCGAGGTCGGGGCGCTCGTGCGCGACCAGGTCGTGCCCGAGCTGGCCGGCATCCCCGGCGTGGCCAGCGTCGACACCACCGGCGGCGATCTGGAGCGCGTCGAGGTGACGCTCGATCCGCTCAAGCTCGCCGCTTCCGGGATCAGCGTCCAGCAGGTGAGCGGCGTCCTGCAGGCCAACGACCTGACCTCCCCATCGGGGACGATCGTCAACGGCGACGCGACCCTGCCGGTGACGACCAGCCATCGCTTCCGGACCATCGACGAGATCCGCGACCTCATCGTCGGCTTCCGCACCGCGACCGCGATCCCGGTGCCGTCGCAGGTCGCACCGCTGCCGTCAGCGCTGCCACCGACGCCGATCACCATCGGCGACCTGGGCACGGTCGAGTTCGCGCGCGATCCTGCGGCGGGTATTTCGCGCACGGACGGCAGGCCGTCGGTCGCGCTTTCCGTGGTCAAGGCCAGCAACGCCAACACCGTGGACGTCACGAAGGCGGTCGAGGCGAAGATGGGCGATCTCGCAGGCCGGCTCGGCCTGACCGTCGTCTACGCCTTCCGCAGCGCCGACTTCATCGAGCAGTCGATCGAGGGCCTGGTCCGCGAGGGCGGGTTGGGCGCGGCGTTCGCCGTCTTCATCATCTTCATGTTCCTGCTCAACGTGCGCAGCACGCTGGTGGCCGCGATGAGCATCCCGCTCAGCGTCATGGCCGCGCTGCTGCTCATGCTCGTGGGCGGGGTGAGCCTGAACATCATGACCCTGGGCGGCCTGGCCGTGGCCGTCGGACGGGTCGTCGACGATGCCATCGTCGTCCTGGAGAACATCTTCCGGCACCACCGCGCCAACCACGAGCCGATCCGCCAGGCGGTCATCGAGGGTACCCGAGAGGTCGCCGTGGCCATCACCAGTTCGACGATCACGACGGTCGCGGTCTTCCTGCCCATCGGCTTCGTGGGCGGCCTCGTGACGCAGTTCTTCCTGCCCTTCAGCCTGACCGTCACGTTCGCGCTGCTGGCCTCGCTCGCGGTGGCCCTCACCGTCGTGCCAGTGCTGGCCTACTTCCTCGTGCCGCGCGTCAAGCACGCGCCGGGTGCCGGCGAGGTCGGCGCCAAGGACACCTGGGTGCAGCGCATCTACACGCCGCTGCTGCGGCTCGCCCTGCGCTTCCGCTGGCTGACCCTGGCCATCGCGGCCGGCCTGTTCGCGGTCTCCATGGCCCTCGTGCCGCTCATCCCCACGGCCTTCCTCAACGCCGGCTCGGACAAGATCCTGGCCGTCACCGTCGCGCCCCCTGCCGGCACGACCGCCGCGGCCACACTGGCGCGTGCGATCGAGGCGGAGAAGCTCATCGACGCCGACCCGACCGTGATCACGTATCACACCTCGGTCCCGGGCGAGGGCGACACCGGCTTCTCCACGGTGCAGGCCTCGTTCTTCGGGCGCAGCGCCAGCTCGGCCACGATCCTCGTCACGCTGGCCGACACGGTGGATCTCGATCAGGCAACCCGCGACCTCCTGGCGGAGCTCGCGCCGATCGACCGCGACGGTTACAGCGTCAGCGTCGGCCAGATCACGAGCGGGGGCGGCGGGCTCCAGGTCGTCGTCTCGAGCGACGACGCGGCGGCCCTGCACGCGGCGACCGACGCCATCACCGCCGCCGTCGAGGGCATCCCCGACATCGTCAACGTCAGCAACGACCTGGCCCAGGAGACGCCCGAGCTCCAGATCCGCGTGGATCCCAACAGGGCCATCGCGCTGGGCCTCACGACCGACCAGGTCTCGCGCATCGTCCGCGGCGTCCTGGCCGGGCAGACGGCGATCCGGGCCGTCCTGGACGGCCGGTCGGGCACGACGCCCGTCTTCGTCCGCGTCGATCCGGCCGCGCTCACCGACCCGGCGGCCATGCTGCCGCTGCTGCGGGGCACCGCCACCATCGAGACGGTCCAGGCCCAGGCGACGATCACGCGCGTGGACCAGCGGCCGTCGGCCACGGTGAGCGGCGACATCCTGGCCAAGGACACCGGGGGGACCTCGACGGCGGTCCAGCAGGCGATCGACGCACTCGGCCTGCCGAGCAGCGTGACCGTGGAGCTGACCGGCATCACGCAGCAGCAGACGGAGGGCTTCAGCAGCCTCCTCTTCGCCATGCTGATCTCGATCGGCGTCGTCTACATCGTCATGGTCATCGTCTTCGGCAGCCTGCTCGACCCGTTCGTCATCCTCTTCAGCCTGCCCCTGGCCACGATCGGGGCCTTCGCGGGCCTGCTCCTGACCGGCCGTGCCCTGGGCATCAGCGCCCTCATCGGCATGCTCATGCTGATCGGGATCCTGGTCACCAACGCCATCGTCTTCCTCGACCTCGTCGAGCAGCTGCGGCGCAAGGGCTACTCG
>JBGPMJ010000324.1:0-2834 GCA_041486935.1 Candidatus Limnocylindria bacterium
CCGGCCTCCTCGTAGAACGAGCCGCGCCCCTCCATGCCCAGGTCCTCGGCCACGGTGATCTGCACGTGGTCGATGTAGCGCCGGTTCCAGACCGGCTCGAAGATGCCGTTGCCGAAGCGGAAGACGAGGATGTTGCGGACTGTCTCCTTGCCCAGGTAGTGGTCGATGCGGTAGACCTGCGACTCCCGGAAGACGCGCAGGACCTCGCGGTTGAGCGCGCGCCCCGACTCGAGGTCGTGGCCGAAGGGCTTCTCGATGACGATGCGCGCCCAGCCGCCGCCGCGCGGCTCGCGGTCGAGTCCCACCCGGCCAAGGTTCTCCACGATCGGCCCATAGGCGGAGGGCGGCGTGGCCAGGTAGAAGAGCCGGTTGCCACGCGTGCCGCGCGCGGCGTCGATACGGTCGAGGTGCTCGGCCAGGACCCGGTATGCCTCGGGCGTCGTGAAGTCGCCCTGCTGGTAGTGGATGCCGCCGGCGAAGTCGGCCCACAGGGCGGGCTCGATGGGCAGCCGCGAGTGGTCGGCGACCGCCACCGCCATCTCGGCGCGGTAGGTCTCGTCCGTGTACGGCCGCCGGGCGTAGCCGAGCACGCTCGACTCCGGCGGCAGGAGCCCGGCCCGGCGCAGGTTGACGAGGGCGGGCAGGACGCGGCGATGCGCCAGGTCGCCGGTGGCCCCGAAGATGACGACGGTGCACGGCTCCGGAACCTTCTCCAGGCGCAGGCCCTCGCGCAGCGGGTTCGCGAGGAGGCGGGAACGGGCCCGAGCACCGCTTCGGGCGGTCCCGGATCGACCGGCCGACCTGCGCGAGGTGGGCATCAGTCGGTCTTGACCTCGTGCCCGCCGAACTGCTGGCGGAGCGCGGCCAGCACCTTCGCGCCGTAGCTCTCGTCCTGGCGGCTGGCGAAGCGGACGAGCAGCGAGAGCGTGATGATCGGCGCCGGGACGTCCAGCGCCATGGCCTCCGCGACGGTCCAGCGGCCCTCCCCCGAGTCGGCCACCCAGCCCTTGATGTCCTCGAGGCTCTCGCCGTGCTCGGCGAAGGCGAGGCCGGCCAGCTCGAGCAGCCAGGAGCGGATGACGGTGCCGTGCTGCCAGGCCTTGGCGACCGCCTCCAGGTCCAGCGGGTACTCGGAGGCGTGGAGGATCTCGAAGCCCTCGGCGTAGGCCTGCATCAGGCCGTACTCGATGCCGTTGTGGACCATCTTCACGTAGTGCCCGCTGCCGGCCGGCCCACAGTGGACGTAGCCGCCCTCGGGCGCCAGCGAGCGGAAGATCGGCTCCAGCGGCTCGACGTCCTCGAGGTCGCCGCCGACCATCGTGCCGTAGCCGTTCTGCAGGCCCCATACCCCGCCCGAGACGCCGGCGTCCACGAATCGCAGGCCGCGCTCCCTGAGCATGCCGTGGCGGCGCTTCGAGTCGTGGAAGTTCGCGTTGCCCCCATCCACGATCCAGTCGCCGGGGGAGAGCACGGCGGCGAACTCCTCGAGCGTCGCCTCGGTGGCGTCCCCGGCCGGCACCATGAGCCACACGATGTGCGGGGCCGGGAGCATGGCCACGGCCTCCTCGGGCGTGAAAGCGCCCTCGAGCCCCTCGGCCATGATCTCGCGCGTCTTCTCCGGCGAGCGGTTGAAGGCGACGACGCGGTGGCCGGCGCGATGGAGGCGGCGGGCCATGTTGCCGCCCATGCGGCCGAGGCCGACGATGGCGAGGTCCACGATGCGGGTCTCCCGTGCTTACAGGGCGGCGATGAGGGCGTCCAGGCCCGCGTCCGGGTCGGCCCCGAGGCCGACGCGCAGGACCGGCCGTCCGTGCGATCGGAGCGACTTGAGGTCGCCCAGCGCCTGGGCGTCGATGAGCATGCCGAAGCTCTCGGCGGCGCCGGGGATGGGCACGTCGGCCGGGTGGTCGGCGACGAGCTGCAGGAAGCAGCCGGTCGGCGGTCCGCCCTTGTGCAGCTGGCCCGTGGAGTGGAGGAAGCGCGGACCGTAGCCCACGGTCGTGGCCAGCCCCGTGCGGGATCGCAGCCGCTCGCGCAGGGTGGCCAGCCGCGCGTCCCGCTCCGGCGTGCGCGCGACGTAGGCCTGGACAGCGACGTAGCCGTTCTCGGGCGCGAGCGCGAGGTGGGCCTCGAGCCGGGCGGCCAGCGGGGCGCTGACCGAGACGCCCTCCTCGGCCGGCAGGCGACCGAACTCCCGGTAGCCGGCCAGGACCCGTTTCGTATTCTCCTTCGACTCGGTCACGTTCGGCTCGTCGAAGGGGTCCACGCCGATCACGGCGCCGGCGACTGCGGTCGCGAACTCCCAGCGGAAGAACTCCCCGCCGAGCCCCTCGCCCTCGGGGATGACGAGGTCGATGACCGGGTGCCCCGCCGCAGCGAGGCCGTCGATGGCCGCGTCGGTCTGGGCACGCCAGCCGGCGGCCGCCTCGCGCGAGAGGCGCACGAAGACGCGGTCCCGGCCGTAGTCGCCGGGCGCGCCGAGCGGCTCGCCGTCCACGGGGACGATCCCCCAGCCGTTCTTGCCGGTGCTCTCGGCCACGAGTTGCTCTGCCCAGGCGCCGAAGCCGGCGATGCTGGGCTCGATGACGAAGGTCAGCTTGTCCCGACCCTCCAGGGCGAGGGCGCCGAGCGCGGTGCCCAGCGCCAGCCCCGGGTTGCCGGCGTCCTCGAGGCGGCAGGCCTCAGCCATCCGCCGGCCGCCGGCGAGGAGCGCTTCGAGGTCGAGGTCGAGCAGCGCACCCGGCACGAGGCCGACATAGCTGAGGGCGGAGTAGCGGCCGCCGATGTCGGGCGGGTTGAGGAAGACGGCCCGGAACTCGTCGCTGTGGGGGACC
>JBGPMJ010000325.1:0-2831 GCA_041486935.1 Candidatus Limnocylindria bacterium
CCTCGGTCGCGGTCACCTACATGATCCCGGGGATCATCTTCTACCTCATCGTGCGCCGCTTCCTCCTGAAGGCGACGGTCGTGGGGGCGCTGCACGGCGGCGCGTAGGCAGCGACGGCGCGGGGCGTGACCTCGTGGCCGATCACTGGCAGGTCGACGAAGCGCTGCTGACAGGCGGTCCGGCGCGACCCCTACGGTGCAGTGAGTAGCGTCGACCCCGCGGCGTTCAGCGAGTTCGTCATGCCCATCTGACCGGAGACGGGTCGGCCGGCACGACCGGTGCGGGCACTTCCGACGTGAGATGCTGACGCCATGGCAAAGCCGTCGAGCCAGCCTCGGTCAACCAGCCAGCTCGTGGCCACGAAGCCCGCGTGTGCCCCACTCCTGGCCATGTATCGAACCGCCGAGGCCAGCCGGCCGAAGACCTGGACGGAGGTCGAGGACGCGTTCGTCCGGGCCATGGAAGGCTTCGACGCAAACGTCGCGGCCGGAGTCGCGGACATCGGCGAGCTGCAGAACGGTAAGGGCGACTTCCTGAACGACCTCCTGGCCCTGCTGCTCGAAGGCTGTGCGGGGGTCCAGCTCTACTCGCGCGGCGGCGTTCCCGGGCTCGTCTTCGCGAGCCACAACCTCGACGTGACGTACCCGAACACGGGTGTCGTGAAGTTCACGCTCGAGGTGAAGGCGGTCGGGACACCGCGCCACCCCCTGTCGCCGAAGCAGAAGTCGATCGGGCGCCCTGGGTCGGCTGACCTCGCCAAACGGGTCAAGGAAGTCGCGTTCAAGACCATCGACCTCAAGGCCGAGTTCGGCCGCATCATGGCCGCCCGCGGCCAACCCGCCTCCGCGCCGGGCGGCAACCTGACGACGTGGCTACACGCAGTTCGGCCAAGGGCGTACCTCTTCATCGCCGCCCGGGTCGTCAGCAAGACCGATCTCGACGCGACGATCGCCTTCGCTCACACGGCGGCCCAGGTCGTCGATGGCGTCGGGCTCTTCTGCTTCGGCCCCACCTCGGAGGCCGCCCCAACGAGCTATCGGAAGTTTGACGTCCCGCCCGGCATCAGCATGGACCGCGTGCTCTACGGCGCCTGCCAGGACTTGCTCGAGCTTCGGCGCGAGGGCGTGGAGACGATCCCCGAGCAGGCCGCCCGGCCGGCTGTGGCTGCCGGGGACGCACTCGGGCGCGTCGACGATGAACTGTCGGGATAAGGCCCAGTGCAGACCCGACCGGTAGGATGACCCGATGACTCCGACCACCGTCGAGACGCCCCAGGAGGTCAAGGCAAGAGGCGCCTTCTACACGCCCGCCGAGCTGACCCGGTTCCTGGCACGTTGGGCGATCCGGAGCGGCGATGATCGCGTCCTGGAGCCGTCCTGTGGCGACGGAGCGTTCGTCACGGCGATCGCCGCGCGATTCGCGGCGCTGGGCGCGAATGATCTGGCTGGGCGACTGGTCGGGGTGGAGCGCGAACCTGACGAGGCGCTGAAGGCCCTCGCCTTCGCCCCCAGTGCCCGAGTCCTCGTGTCCGACTTCTTCGACGTCGATCCGGCTGCGCTTCCGCCGATGGACGCCGTGATCGGCAACCCGCCGTACATCCGCTACCACGCGTTCACCGGGGCGGACCGGGAGAAAGGTCTCGCTCGGGCGCGGGCGCAGGGTGTCGCGCTGACGCGGCTAGCTTCCTCGTGGGCGCACTTCGTGGTCCATTCGGTCGCGTTCCTCGGACCAGCCGGTCGCCTCGCGCTGGTGCTGCCCGCGGAGCTGCTTCACACGGACTACGGCGAGCCGGTCCGCGATCTGCTCCTGCGCCGGTTCGGGTCGGTCATCGTCGTGGCATTTGACCGGGGCGTGTTCAGCGACGCGCAGGTCGATGCCGTGCTGCTCCTCGCGTCGAACGACGACCGACGGGGACTGCGTGTCGTCCGCATGCCCGACGAGCGGGCCCTCGATGTCCTGGACGTCGACGCCTACGCCGATCTGGCGACGGTGACGCCTTCGAGGCGGTGGAGCCGTTCCGTCGATGCTGGGGCCGGCTCGGTGTATGAGGAGGTGATCGCCTCGGGTGTCGCGCTCCCAATGGGCGCGATCGCCAGTGTGGACATCGGCTTCGTCTCGGGGGCCAATGACTTCTTCATCCTGTCGCATGAGGATGCCGAGCGGCATGGGATTCCCGCCGATGTGCTCACGCCGACCCTGCGCCGCCCCGGCGACGTTCCCGGACTGCTCGCCAGCGAGGCTGACATCCGGCTGCTCCTCGACCTTGCCGGCCGGCGCGAACTGTCTGACGAGCACCTGCTGGCCTACCTGAAAGAGGGCGAAGCGTCAGGCGTCACGTCGCGCTACAAGTGCCGTGTCCGGCGGCCCTGGTACGCGGTGCCTCTGCCGCGCTCGCGGCCGGATGCCTTCGTCCCATACATGAGCCATCTTGGCCCGCGCCTCATCGTGAACGACGTGGGCGCTTGGTCGAGCAACCTCCTGCACGGAGTGACGCTGGGGCTGCTCGCACCCCCGGTCCGGGCGCTTGCGGCCGCGATGGCGAGCTCCTTGACGCTGTTGAGCGCCGAGATCGAGGGACGGGCGTACGGCGGCGGCGTCCTGAAGCTGGAGACGAAGGAAGCCGAGCGCCTGCTCGTGCCCCGCTTGAGCGCGGACCAGGTTGTGCGCCTCGTCGCCGTGTTCCCGCGAGTCGACGCCCTTGTCCGGGCCGGTGACATCGAAGCGGCCGCTCGCCTCGCAGACGATGCTCTCGGGATCGACCACGAGAAGATCTGGGCGGCGTACATGACATTCCGAGCGCGCAGGCTCGGCCGACGGCGCGTCCGCGTGGC
>JBGPMJ010000326.1:0-2819 GCA_041486935.1 Candidatus Limnocylindria bacterium
ACCCGCCCCGAGCGCCACCTCGAAGACATCGGCCGGTCCCGCGAGGCCGCCGATCAGGCGCCTGAACTGGCGCTGCTGCCGGAGGCGTTCACGCTGACGTGGCGTCAGCTCCTTCTTGCGGGCGGCGGGCGTGGGCGTGTCCATGAGCGCGGGGTCCGCGCGGCGGATCTTGACCATCGGTGACCTTTCGATCTCAGGGGGCTCGGTCGCCCGTCACGATACGGCCGCGCGACGTCCGTCCGCAAGTCACCGCGCCGGCCCGCTCAGGCGGGGCGGTCGACGTCGAAGCCGCGGTCGGCCAGGCCGCGCCGGACCTCGGGCAGGCCCCGTGCCGACGATGCAGCGCCGTCGTCGTGGCGCTCGTGGTCGATGCCCAGGGCCACCAGGACCCCCTCCGTGGCGTCGGCGTCGGAGGTCGTCAGCATCAGCGTGCCGTCGGTGTCCTCGGCCACGCCCACGATGCCGGTGATGTTCACCCTCCGGTCGCCGAGGGCGGTCGCCAGCCGGGCGAGTGAGCCCGGCCGGTCGTCGAGCCGGACCGTGAACCAGATGGCCATGCTGCCTCCTCTCGCCGAGCGTGATGCGCCGCTCGATGGTAGCGGCCTACCGCCCCCGGTGGTGGCGCTAGTCGAGGATGTCGCTGGCCTCGACGATGTCCACCTCCGGGAGTGCCGCGAGGGCCCGGGCCACCGCCTGCGAGCCGCTGCCGGCCGGGACGCGCAGCCGGAGGTCCACGTCGTAGCGGCCCTTCCGCACGCGGCGACTCTCGATCGCGGTCATCTCCACGTGCAGCTCGGCAAAGAGCGCGGAGATGCGCCCCAGGGCCTCCAGCTCGGTCAGCTCGAGGCGGATCTGCATGGAGCGCGGCGTGCGGGGGCGCAACGCAGAGACTAATCGGTTCAGCGGGCCGAGCGATACCACGACGATCACCGCGGTCACCCCCGCGAGCACGTACTGGCCGGCGCCGGTGGCGAGGCCGATGGCCGCCGTGGCCCACAGGCTGGCGGCCGTCGTGAGGCCCTTCACGGACGTGCCGTAGTGGATGATCGCGCCCGCGCCGAGGAAGCCGATGCCCGTCACGATCTGGGCGGCGATGCGCGTCGGGTCCACGGTCGTCGTGGCGCCCGTGCCGCCGCCGAAGCCGTGCGCCGAGAGGACGGTGAAGAGCGCCGAGCCGAGGGCGACGAGGAGATGGGTGCGCGTGCCGGCGGGGTGATCGTGCATCTCCCGCTCGACGCCGATCGCCGCGCCGAGCACGGCCGCCACGAGGATGCGCAGGAGAAGATCGCCCTGGAACGTCAGGTCGCCGGCCGGCATGCGGTCACGCTACCACGCGCCGGGAGGCGGGGGCACGCGCCGGCAGCGGGCATCCTGTCACACTCCGGCCACGATGGACAGGAGGACGCCCATGGACAGTGAGGCACTTCGAGAGCACCTTCTCGCTCTCCTCGATGCGCAAGACGCGCACATGACGTTCGACGAGGCGGTCGCGGACCTTCCCGACGACGCGATCAACACGCGGCCGCCGAACGTGGCCTACACGCCGTGGCACCTCCTCGAGCACCTGCGGATCGCCCAATGGGACATCCTCGAGTACATCCGCGACCCCGGTCACGCCTCGCCCGACTGGCCCGAGGGGTACTGGCCGGCGCCCGATGCCCAGGCCACCCCCGAGCGGTTCACGGCCACCGTGAGCGCGTTCCAAGCGGACCAGAAGGCGCTGCGCGAGCTCGTGGCCGACCCGGCCACGGACCTGCTCGCGGTCATCGTCGGCACGCCCGGGCACACGGTCCTGCGCGAGGTCCGCATCGTGGCCGACCACAACGCCTATCACCTCGGGGAGTTCGCGATCCTCCGGCAGGTCATGGGCACATGGCCGATCACCAGGCGAAGCGGAGGGCAATAGAACGCCCGAAGGAACCGCGCGTTCCGCGACCCTTGATGTGATCACAGGTCCCGGATCGCCACAAGCTCCTTCGGGCAAGAACAACCATAGGCCGCGCGCCGCCGGCAGGTCAACGCGGTTATCCACCAAATGACGCCCGGGGGCGCGGAGTTATCCACCACTTCTGCACCGCCCTGGACGAACGGTGGACCAACGGCTCCGGCTGCTGATCTAGGCTGGGTCGGTGCGCATCGCGACCTGGAACGTCAACTCGCTCAAGGCGCGCCTCGAGCGCGTCGAGGGCTGGCTCACCCAGGCGTCGCCGGACGTCCTGCTGATGCAGGAGACGAAGCTGTCCGACGACGCGGCCCCGGCGGTGCCCTTCCGGATGGCCGGCTATGAGCTGGTGCACCACGGGGAGGGGCGCTGGAACGGCGTCGCCATCGCCAGCCGCGTGGGCGTCGAGGATGTGGTCACGAACTTCGGTCTGGGCCCGGTTCGGGCGGGCGCCGCGGCCGACGACGAGCCGGCGCACGAAGCGCGCATGGTCGCCGCGACCTGCGGGGGCATCCGCGTCGTGAGCATCTACGCGCCCAACGGCCGGGCGCTGGCCACGCCCTTCTACGCCGCCAAGCTCGACTGGTTCGCCCGGCTCCGCCGGTGGCTGGAGGCGTCGGCCCAGCCCGACCAGCCGCTCGTCGTGGGCGGCGACTTCAACGTCGCCCCGGCCGACGTCGATGTCTACGATCCGGCCGACTTCGTTGGCACGACCCACACCTCGGCGCCCGAGCGGGCGGCCTTCCGGGCGCTCCTCGACTGGGGGCTCGTGGACGCCTACCGCCTCCACCACCCCGAGCCCGGCCGCTACACCTGGTGGGACTACCGCGCCGGCAACTTCCACAAGGGCCTGGGCATGCGCATCGACCATCTGCTC
>JBGPMJ010000327.1:0-2806 GCA_041486935.1 Candidatus Limnocylindria bacterium
AGTCGCGCGACGGCCCGCGCGCGGCCTTGCTCGTGACGATCTCGACGATGTCGCCGGATGCGAGCTTGTGATCGAGCGGCACGATCCGGCCGTTGATCTTCGCGCCGATCGTGCGATGCCCGACGTCGGTGTGGATGCGGTAGGCGAAGTCGATCGGCGTGGAACCGGCGGGAAGGCCCTTGACCTCGCCCTTCGGCGTGAACACGAAGACCTGGTCCTGGAAGACGTCGAGCTTGAGACCCTCGACGAACTCGGTGGCGTCGCTGACCTCGCGCTGCCACTCCATGAGCTGGCGCACCCAGGCCAGCTTCGCGTCGTAGTCGCGGTCCTTGGACGAGCTGCCGCCCTCCTTGTAGCGCCAATGGGCGGCGATGCCGACCTCGGCCACGCGGTGCATGGCCTCCGTCCGGATCTGCACCTCGAGCGGCCGGCCGTCGAGGGCGATGACCGCCGTGTGCAGGCTCTGGTAGAGGTTGCCCTTGGGCATCGCGATGTAGTCGTCGAACTGGCCCGGGATGGGGCGCCAGAGCGAGTGGACGACGCCCAGCGCGGCGTAGCAGTCCTTCAGCTCGTCGACCAGGACGCGCACGGCGTAGACGTCGTAGATCTCGCCCAGGTCGGCGCTCTTGCGCTGCATCTTTCGCCAGATGCTGTGGATGTGCTTGGGGCGCCCGGACAGCTCGGCCGTCACGCCGGCGGCGGCGAGGGCATCGCGGAGCACGGTCATGGCCCGCTCGATGTAGGCCTCGCGCGCCTTGCGCCGGGTCTCGAGCTGGGCCGCCAGGCGCCGGAACTCCTCCGGCTCGAGCTCCTTGAAGGCGAGGTCCTCGAGCTCCCACTTGATCTGCCAGATGCCCAGGCGCTCGGCCAGCGGGGCGTAGATCTCCGACGTCTGGCGCGCGATGCGCTGGCGCTTCTCGGCCGGCAGGGCGCTCAAGGTGCGCATGTTGTGCAGCCGATCGGCGAGCTTGATGAGGACGACCCGGACGTCCTCGGCCATGGCCAGGAACATCTTGCGGATGTTCTCGGCCTGCTGCTCCTCGTGGGAGTGCGTGGAGAGGCGGGACAGCTTGGTGACCCCGTCCACCAGCTTGGCCACGTCCGCTCCGAAGCGCTCCTCGATGTCGGCCAGGGCGTAGTCGGTGTCCTCGGGAACGTCGTGCAGGAGCGCCGCCTGGACCGCCACCGGGTCGATGCCGAGGTCGGCGACGATCTGTGCCGAGGCGATGGGATGCGTGATGAACGGCTCGCCGGAGGCGCGTGTCTGGCCGGCGTGCGCCTCGGCGGCGAACCGGTAGGCGCGCTCGACGGCCTCCAGATCGGCCTGCGGATAGTGCTCGCGCAGCGTCTTCACGAGCGTGCGCACCTGGGCGTCGACCACGCGCGGCGTCACCTCGACGGCGGCCGTCGGGCGACGGCTGCCGCGACCGGTGGCGGGACTGGCGGGCTCGGTCGTCATGGGCGTCCCAGTGTAGCGTGCCCTCCCGGCTCGCCCGAGGGTGAGGGCGGGCGGGTCAGCCGCCGCGCAGCCGCTCGCGCAGGTCGCGCAGGAGGTACCAGCCGGGAGTCACGACCAGGTCGAAGGTGCCGGGATGCCGCAGCGGGGTGCCGCCGAACTTGCGCTTGAAACGGCTGTAGCCGGCCGCGCCCGGGTCGGACGCCTCAGCCGCGGCCTCCACGACACCCCACAAGTCGAGCGTCCGGCAGCCGTCCGCCGCCAGGGCCTCGATGGCCGCGGCGAGCACCGCGTAGGGGCCGCGGGCGCCGCCCAGCGACGTGTCCCGGAGCGAGCCGCCCCAGAGGTAGAAGCTCCGATCGCCGACACGCAGGAAGCCCATCGCCGCGATCGGCCGCCCATCGAGCACCGCCTGCACCGCGTACCAGCCGCCGGAGGGGGCGAAGGTCCGGGCGGCGTCGGCCAGGAACGCGGCCGGGCGGCCCCGGAAGGCCGCGCGCTGAGCGGTCTCCTCGTGGAGACGGGCCAATACGGCCACGGCGGCGGGGTCGCCGGCGCGATCGACGAGGGTCGTGACCCCCTCCTTCGCCCCCCGCCGGACCCGGGTTCGTGCGTCGGACTCCCAGCGCGCCCAGATGGCCTCCGTGCCCCCGCTCAGGTCGACGATGCGCGTCGTGCGCGCCTGGAGATCGTGGCGCGCCGGGCGCAGGCCCGACCGGCCCAGCGCCGCGCGCAGCGCCTCGTCGTCGCCGGGGCGGGCGCTCCGCGGGTCGAGTTTCACGACGATCGCGCGCTCGTCCCGCCCGGCCTGCCCCAGACCGGCGAGGAGCGCCGTGAGGATCGCCTCGGCGTCGGGCGCCTCGCGCTCCCAGAGCGGCCCGTGCGGCACGTAGGCGACCGATCGGCCGGCCCCCGCCGCTCGCACGAGCGCCTGGGCGAGGCCGGCCGGCTGGCCGTCGGGGCGGACGGCAACGAGCCGGTGCGGTCGCTCACCGGACCCGGCGGTCACGTCTCCCCATGCCCATGCCTGCAGGGGGTCACCCTCCGGCCGGGACGCGACGAAGGCGTCCCAGGCCGGTCGGTCGGCGTCGTTCGCGCCTCGAACGATGACGCGCGGCGCGGATCCGCTCACGATCCGCCTCGCACGCGGTCGCGAAGCTCGCGCACGAGGGCGCGCGGCCGGTCCACCACCATCTCGAAGACGCCCGAATGGCGCAGCGTTCGGCCGCCGAACTTGCGCTTGAACAGGCTGTAGCCCTGCCAGGACGGGTCCGCGCTCGGATCGTCCGGATCGACCACGCCCCACAGGTCCAACCAGCGCACGCCGTCGTCGGCGAGGGCACGCATCAC
>JBGPMJ010000328.1:0-2784 GCA_041486935.1 Candidatus Limnocylindria bacterium
CGTGAGCGAGACCGCCTCGAGCGGGAGCTGGCGGAGGCGCGGCACCGCCTCGCGGTGGCGGAGGATCGCCTGGCGGATGCCCGCTTTACGGCTAAGGCCCCGCCGGCGGTCGTGGCGGGCGTACGGGCGCGCGCGGCGGAGCTGCGCGAGTTGGTCCGCCGCCTCGAGGTGCGCCTGCGATCATGAGGCCGCGCCCCCCTCTGGCAGCGGGGTCGAGGGCGCTGCTAGGATGGACGCGTCGGTGGAGGCCCCGACCGCCCCTGATCGCGAGCTGGAGACATCGTGCCCCTCGACTTCCTGAAGCGCAAAGGCCCCGACCCGAAGGCCGCCGCGCCCGCCCAGCCCGAGCCCGCGTTCGAGGAGCTCACCGCGCAGGACTACGCGCTGAAGCTCCACTACCACGGCAAGAGCAGCGAAGGCGTACGCATGAAGGCGGGTCCCAAGGCGCTCGACGAGCTGCCGGGCATGCTGGCCGGCCTGGCGACCTCGGAGATCGAGGTCATCGAGCCGCTGCCGGTGGAGTTCGCCGAGGCGACGCCCGCGATCGTGCGTCCGTCCGAGGCGATGCAGTGGCTGAACGCCCACCACGACCTCAGCCCGATCGCTCGCCACGCGCTGCTGGTGCTCGAATCGATCGGCGCGCTCGACCTCGCCTTCGACACGTTCGTCTGCGCGCTCCTGCACGGCGAGATCGATACGAGCGGCTACCCCGAGTACAACGCCATCGTGGGTGGTGTGGCCTCCCACTGGGACGAGGCGAGCGGCGACCTGATCGTGCGCGCCGTCGTCGGCTGGGGCGGCAAGGGCGTGCGCGGCGACACCGACCGCATCGCGCAGAAGACGCTCGGCGGGCTGCTCACCAACATCCTCGCCTCCCAGTACGCCGTCGGCCTCACGCCGCTCGAGCGACCCGTCCCGGCGGCCGGTCACGGCGGCCTCGTGTGCGCCCACTGCGGGTTCGCTTCGCTCCACGATCGTGCCTTCTACTGCCCGAAGTGCGGCATGCGCCTGCTGCGCGGCTGAGCGGGAGCCGGAGAACGTGCCCACCTACGACTACGGCTGCACCATCTGCGGTCGCGGGGTCGAGGTGATGCACGGCGTCCACGGCCATGGGCCCGCGAGCTGCGAGCATTGCGGCGGGCCGATGCGCAAGCTCCTCTCCGCGCCCACCATCCACTTCAAGGGCTCCGGCTGGGCGAAGAAGGACGCCCGCGACAGCGCGCGCAGCAGCAGCTCCGCCCGGACGGCCACGCAGAACGAGCCGAAGCCCGAGTCGAAGACCGAGCCGAGAACGGCGCCGACGGGGTCGACCGCCGAGGGAGCCGCGGGCTCGACGACCTCGCCCGCCCCGCCGAGCACGACGTCCGGCGCCTAGCCCGATGCCGCGCCCGCCGTCGGACTGGATCACGCTGCGCGAGGCGGCCGAGATGTTCGCGGCCGCCAACATCGCCATCAGCCGCGACACGCTGGCGCGCTGGGCGAAGGGCGGCAAGCTGCAGAGCATCCGCCCCGGGCGGTACATCTACGTCCGGCGGGCCCAAGTTCGCTCGCTGCTCTCGCCACGGCGCCGCGGGGTGCGCGTCGAGCAGCTGCAGCCGGGGCTCTTCGAGGACCTCGATGGCTGAACCGGCACGGGGATGCTCGACCGCCTGCTGAGTCGCGGTCTGGCGCTCGTGGAGCGGGCACTGCGCGTTCCCTGGATCGCCGAGGCGAGAAGTGTCGTGGCCGCCGACGCGGAGGCCGGCGGAAGCCTCCTCGCGGCCGCACTGGCGTATCGGGCACTGTTCGGCCTCCTCTCCGGGCTCGTCTTCGTGGCCGGGTTGACCGGCTGGCTCTTCGAGGATCCGACGCGACGGACGGCCGCGATGGCGACCCTCGCGACGCTCGTGCCGGGGGTCGAACCGGTGGCCGGGATCGGGCTCGATTCCCTCGTCGCCGGTCGTGGCGCGCTCTCGATCCTGGGGCTCGTGGGCGCCGCCTGGGGAGCCAGCGCCTTCTATGACGCCCTGGACGGGGCCATCAACCGCGTGCTGCCCGGGGCGCGCGCGCGCAACCCCTTCGAGCGCCGCCTGCGCGGCATCGGCGCGGTCCTCGTGCTGGCGCTGGCCGGCGTCCTGGCCCTGGGTATCGGACTGGCGCTGCCGACGCTGCAGGACGTGGCGGGCGGCGAGCCCCTGCGCTTCCTCGTCGGGGCGGGTGAGGCCGGCCTGACCGTCGCCGTGCTGTGGGCGGGCGTCCTCACGATCTACCGCCTCGTGCCGACCGCCGCGCCGCCGCTGTCGGCGGCGGGTCTGCCGGCGCTGGCCGTTGGCTGCGGCATCTGGCTCGCGGCACAGGCCTATGCGCTGTTGACACCCCTGCTGGTGGGCGGCCTGGCCGCGTTCGGCGTCTTCGTCTCGCTGTTCGGCCTGCTCGTCTGGCTCGGCGGGGTGAGCCAGCTGCTGCTCCTCGGCGCGTCATGGACGCGGGTCCGGCGCGACGGCAGCCGCGCCCTCACTCCTGGCGCGACCCGCAGCGACGGCAGAAGCGGGCCGACGCCGACAGCGGCAGGCCGCAGCTGAAGCAGGCCTGCACACCCGAGCCGGGCCGGTTGATGACCCCGACGCTGGATTCCTCCCAGACCGTGGCGGCAGGCGGCGCCGCCTGGGCGATCGGCGCGGCCGGCCTGGGCCACGACGGGACGTGGATGGCGGGCGTTTCCTGGGGCCGCGCCGGCGCCGCGGGCGGCTGGTATACGGGGCTGCGCGGCGGCCAGGCCGGCGTGGGTTCCGCGGACGGGGCCTC
>JBGPMJ010000329.1:0-2769 GCA_041486935.1 Candidatus Limnocylindria bacterium
GATGAAATGCGCCCCGTGGCGCCGGGCGGCCTCCACGGTGAGACCCTCGAAGGCGGCCACCTCGATGCCCCGGGCGGCCTCTCCCAGAGTCTCGTCGATCGCCTCGCGCAGCGTGGCCAAACGCTCCCCGGCATCCATGAGTGGCGCCTTCCTGGGGTTGGCCAGAAGCGCCACCACGACCCGCTCGAAGACGCCCGCCGCCCGGCCGATGACGTCGAGATGGCCGTACGTCACCGGATCGAAGGAGCCGGGGTACAGGGCGGTGGTCATGCCGGGAGCTCCTCGAGGGCATAGAAGGTCAGGGTCGTCTCGCCGAAGCGTCGCTGGCGCACCTGCCGCAGGCGGCCGATGTCGGACGGCGGGATCTCGCGCCAGAAGTGCTTGGCGACCACGACGGCCTTCCTCGCCAGCCAGCCGGCGCCCGGCTCGGCGAGCCGCTCCAGCGCCGGCACGAGTGTAGCGCCCTCATAGGGCGGATCCAGCAGCACCGCGCCGAAGGGCGCCCCAGTGCCCTCGGGCGGCCCGCCCAGGAACCGCAGGACGTCCGCTCGCAGCACGGTGGCCTGGGCGCCCAGCCGGGTCCGCTCGAGGTTGGCGGCGATCACCCGCGCGGCGTCCCGGTCCCGCTCGACGAACGTGGCCCGCGGCGCACCCCGGCTGAGCGCCTCGATGCCGCCGGCGCCGCTGCCCGCGAACAGGTCGAGGAACGCCACCGGCCACGGCCCGAGCGAGCCGGCCTCGAGCACGGCGAAGAGCGTCTGCTTCACGCGATCGGCGAGGGGCCGGGTCCCCTCCCCCGGCGCCAGGAGACGCAGGCCCCGCGCGCTGCCGGCGATGACCCGTCCGGCGTCAGGCATCGTCGGTCGTGCCGGGCGCCGGCAGGACGTCCCCGGCCCCGACACCCGCGAGCCAGCCCCCGATGAGCTCACGGGCGAGGCCGTCGAGGTCGGGACGCAGCGCACCGTCCTCGTCCACGAGCGTCTCCGCCACCGCGCGCGCCGCGACGGAGCGCCGCTGGTGGCGCGGGTCGGACAGGGTCGCCACGCGCAGCGGCGGCAGGCCGCTCTGCGTCAGGCCCAACAGCTCCCCCTCCCGACGGAGCTCGAGATCCTTCTCGGCCAGCTCGAAGCCATCCTGTGTGCCCACGATCGCGTCCAGTCGCGCCCGGGCGATGTCGTCCGTCTCGTAGGCGTCCGAGACGAGGACGCAGTACGACTCATGGCCGCCGCGCCCCACGCGCCCGCGCAGCTGGTGGAGCTGGGCGAGCCCGAACCGGTCGGCATCGAGGATGAGCATGATCGTCGCTTCGGGCACGTCCACGCCGACCTCGATGACGGTCGTGCCCACGAGCACGTTGAGCTCGCCGGACCGGAATCGCTCCATCACCACGTCACGTTCGCGGGCGTGCATCTGGCCGTGGATGACGCCGATACGGGCCTCCGCAGCGATGCCGAAGTCCACCCCGACCCCGGGCAGCTCCGCCGCCAGCCGTTCGGCCGTCGCGTCGGCCGATCTGGCCGTCGAGGCCTCGTCCTCTTCGACGAGGGGGACGACCACGAAAGCCCGATGCCCTGCGGCGACCTCGCGGAGCATGCGGGGGTAGGCACCCGCCTCGCCCTTCGTGCGCCAGACGAGCTGATTCGTGCGCCGGATGCCGGTCTTGATCGGCAGCCGCCCGGCGGGCGGCGTGCGCAGGTCGGAAACGTCGAGGTCGGCGTGCAGGATCCGACCCAGCGTCTGGGGGATGGGCGTGGCGGTCATGAGCAGGACGTGGGGCGAGACCCCCTTCGCCCCGAGGGCCTCGCGCTGGGCGACCCCGAAGCGGTGCTGCTCGTCCACAACGGCCAGCCCGAGGTCGGCGAAGGCGACGGCCTCCTCCACGAGGGCGTGCGTGCCGACCACGACCAGGCCCTCGCTGCGCCCGTCAAGGCCATGGGCCAGCGGCGACCCCAGGCGCGCCAGGGCCGCCTTCCGCTCAGCTGCCCGGAGCGAGCCCGTGAGCAGCGTCACGGCGTGCCCCAGCGGCTCGAGGAAGCGCGCGAGGGTGGCGGCGTGCTGGCGGGCGAGCAGGTCGGTCGGCGCGAGCAGGGCGCCCTGGCGGCCCGCGTCGGCCATGAAGGCGAGCGTGAGTGCGGCGATGGCCGTCTTGCCCGAGCCGACGTCGCCCTGCAGCAGCCGCATCATGGGACGGCCGGCGGCCAGATCGGCGCGGATGGCCTCGACCGCCCGCCGCTGGTCCGGGGTCAGGCGGACGGGCTCGATCCCGGCGGCGCCCGAGCCGCCGTCGGCCGCGCGGCGGGCGGCCACCTGGGCCTCGATCACCCGCTCGACGACCGCCACCGCCTCCTCCGTGCGCTCGTCGCTGGTCAGCACGGGCGCGCCGACCGCCCGGCGCCGCTGTCGATCCCGCGACACCATCCCGATCTGCAGGCCGAGCAGCTCGTCGCTGACCAGCCGATCGAGGGCCCGGTCGCGGGCGGCGAAGTCGTCGGGATAGTGGGCAGCCTCCAGCGCGGCCCCGATCGAGGGCAGCGGCCCGGCCTCGTCGCGCAGCAGCTGTGCCGGCAGGTACTCGGGGTAGTCGGCGCCCACGAGGTCCAGGGCGCGCCGGATCGCACGGCGCAGCCACGGCGCACTGACGCCCGCCGTGAGCCGGTAGACAGGCACGATCCGGCCCGCGTGCAGGGACTCCGCGTCGGCCGGCCCGAACTCGGGCGAGGTGAACTGCGGCAGCCAGCCGCGGCGGCGCACCTTGCCCGACAGCAGCAC
>JBGPMJ010000330.1:0-2748 GCA_041486935.1 Candidatus Limnocylindria bacterium
GCCGCTCGCCGGTCTTCGAGAAGGCCACCACGGAGGGCACCGTGCGGCCGCCCTCGGCGCTGGGGATGACGGTCGGCTCGCCGCCCTCCATGACAGCCACGACGGAGTTGGTCGTGCCCAGGTCGATGCCGATGATCTTGCCCATGCTCTAGTCGTTCCCTCCGGGACCGGCATCGCTGCCGGGATTCTTGGCGACGCTGACGAGCGACGGCCGCAGGACCCGGTCCCGGATCCTGTAGCCACGCTGGATCTCCCCGATGACGGTCTCATCGGGAGCCTTGGTGGTCACTTCGTGCGTGAGCGCCTCGTGCTCGCGCGGGTCGAAGGGCCGCCCGGCGGCCTCGATGGGCGTCACGCCCTCCGACTCGAGCAGGAAGCGGAGCTTGCGGTCGATGGCCGCGATGCCATCCACCCAGGACACCTTCGCCAGCTCGGAGGGCATGGCGTCGAGGGCGCGGTCGAAATCATCCACGATCGAAAGGACCTTGCGCAGCAGCGATTCGTTGGCCAGCCCGAGCAACTGCTCGCGCTCCTGCTCCGTGCGGCGCCGGTAGTTCTGGAAGTCGGCCGTGGCGCGCTGCCAGCCGGCGAGGTTGTCGCCGGCCTCCTGTCGCGCGGCGGCCAGCTCCGCCTCCAGCAGCGCGATGCGCTCCAGCAACGGGGTCGCGGTGGGCGTCCCGAGGGCCTCGATGCGCTCCTGGGCGCGGGTCTTGTGCGTGCTCATGCGTACAGGTGATCCACCAGCTCGTTCATCAGGCCGCTCACGTAGCGGACGGTGCTGATCGCGTGCGGGTAGGCCATGCGCGTGGGACCGAGCACCCCGACCACGCCGCTGGCTCGTCCCCGTCGGCCGTAGGGCGCGAGGACGAGGGCCACGTCGTGCAGCTCGGCGGGACGGTTCTCGGCGCCGATGAAGATGCGCACGTCCCCGGCGTCGGTCACGTCGTGGACGAGGTCGCCCAGGTAGGCGCGATCCTGGAGGAGGACGAAGACGCGGCGGAGCTTGTCCGTCTGCGCGAACTCGGGCGCCTCCATGACATAGAGGAGGCCCTCGCTGAAGACGTCCTCGACGACGTTGGCGTCGAACTCGCGCATGGCCCGGGCGATGCGCTCGGCGGCCCGGGCGACGAGCCGGTCCGTGTCGGTGTCGAGGGGCAGGTCGCGCAGCAGCGGCTCCAGCTGCGTCGCCGTCTTGCCGGCGATGCGCTCGTTGAGGCGCCGTGCGGCATCGTCGAGGAGCTCCTGGTCGGTCGGCACGTCCAGCGGCAGGAGATGCTGCTTGATAGGGCCCTCGGCCAGGACGAGCACGAGACTGGCCATCCGCTCGCCGCCCGAGACGAGGTCCACGCGCCGGATGCGCGATGCCTCGGGCTTGGCCGGCGTGGCGATGCCGGCAGAATGGGTCGCCCCTGCCAGGGTGGACGCCGCGAGGCGGAACCACTGCTCGCTGGCGAACTCGACCTGTCCGAACTGGTGGCGGATCATCAGGCGTTCGACCGGCGCGAGGGCGACGGATTCAGCGATCGACTCGACGTAGAGCCGGTAGCCGGCATCGGTCGGCACACGGCCGGCGCTGGTGTGCGGGCTGTGCAGGAGCCCCGCGCGCTCCAGCTCGGCCATGACGTTGCGCACGGTCGCGGAGCTGACGTCGAGGCGGCACCTCTCGACCAGCGACTGGCTGCCCACCGGCTGCGCGGTGGCCACGTACTCCTCGATGATGGCCCGCAGGATCGCCGCCGAGCGCGGATCGAGCGGACCGGGGCGGTCCTTGCGTCGCGCCACGTGAACGGTCCTCGTTCGTGGTTAGCACTCTCCGATGGTGAGTGCTAACTGAGTGGCGGCATGGTAGCAGTCGGTGCCGCCGAGTGTCAACGCGCTGGACGCGCTCACGCGCCGCGGCAGACCGTATGCCCGCCGGTCATGCGAGCGGCCGGATCCACGCTCAGCTGCCGCTCGATGACGCCTCATCGTGAGGCAGTCGTGCTCGGGTTCGCGAGCTCGGATGCCAGGGGGGCATGCGGCAGGTCGGGACGGGAGGCGGCGCGCGCGCCGAGCACCAGGCACGTATGCTCCGCCGATGCGTTTCGGAGCCGCCGTCTGGACCAACCGCACGACATGGCCGGCGCTGCGCGACGTCGCCGGACGCGTCGAAGCGGCGGGTTTCGACTCGCTCTGGGCCGACGACCACCTACTGGCCGACGAGGGCGACTGGAGCGACCCGAAGCTCGAGGGCTGGATGACGCTGTCCGCCTGGGCCGCGCTGACGAGCCGCGTGCGCCTCGGCCTCCTGGTCGGCGCCAACACCTTCCGCAACCCCGGCCTGACGGCGAAGCTGGCCACCACCCTGGACCACGTCAGCGACGGTCGGGCCATCCTCGGCCTCGGCGGCGGCTGGTTCGAGCGCGAGCACGACGCCTTCGGGTTCGACTTCGGGGCGGGCTTCGGTGAGCGGCTGGACCGGCTCGACGAGGCGGTCGGCCTCATCCGTCGCCTGCTCGACGGCGAGCGGGTCACCCACCAGGGGCGCTTCTACACGATGCGCGACGCCATCTGCGCGCCACGCCCGATCCAGCCGCGGCTGCCCATCCTCATCGGCGGCTCCGGGCCGCGCAAGACGCTGCTCACGACCGCTCGCTACGCCGACCTCTGGAACGGCTACGGCGACCCGGCCCGTATCGCCGACCGCGACGCGATCCTGCGCGCGCATTGCGCGGCGATCGGCCGGGACGAGCGGGAGATCGCGCGCAC
>JBGPMJ010000331.1:0-2732 GCA_041486935.1 Candidatus Limnocylindria bacterium
CCGCTCAGCGGGCCGAACGCCATCGCCAGCTACAGCAACGCCAGCAGCGTGCAGGTGGCGGTCAGCGATCACCCGGTGCTGATCCAGTTGGCGAACCCCGGGACCCCGACGCCCACCCCGACGCCCACGCCGACGCCGACGCCCACGCCGACGCCGACGCCCACGCCGACGCCCACCCCGACGCCCACGCCCACGCCGACGCCGACTCAGTTCGTGCCGACGCCGACCCCGACGAACCCGCCGACGAACCCGCCGACAAACCCGCCGACCACGCCACCGACACCGACGCCCACCCCGACGCCCACCTTGCCGCTTACCGGCACGGCGACGCCGACCGGCGTCGAACTCGCCGCGAGCCCCACCCTGCCGAGCACGTCCGCCGAGGACGGCAGCACCGGCAACACGGGCGGCGCACTGGCGCTGATCCTGGCCCTGCTGGCCATCGGATCGATCGGGATCGTCGTCCTCAGCCCGCTTCCGCGGCGCACGCGCCGCTAGCCTCGGGCGGGCCGAGCCCGCAAGCTAATACTCCAGAGCCCTGCGACGACGGGCGTGGACCCCTGATCCACGCCCGTCGTTTGCTGTCCGGGTTCAGGAGCTGACGACGACCTCCAGGCCGGGCGCGGCGAGATGGACGGGTCCGTCGAAGATCCGCTTCGCGGCGCGCAGCGACGCCACGGGCCGCCCCTCGTCGAGGACATGCGTGAGGATGAGCCGCGACGCTCCACCGTCGCGCGCCACGGTGGCCGCCTCCGTGGCTGTCAGGTGCTCGGCCTCGTCGATCGAGTCGTTGACGCCCCAGGCGGCCTCCGACAGGAGCGTGTCGCCGGGGCGGACCAGCGCCAGCAGGTCGGCCACGCGTCCGCAGTCGCCCGAGTAGACGAGCCCCGGCCTGCCGTCACCGAACGTCACCCGGAAGCCGTAGGAGCTGTCGGTATGGGTGACGCGCTCGGCCTGCACGACGAGCGCTCCGACGTGCCGGCGTCCGGCCACCAGCGGCGGTCCGGGCAGGGCGTCGAGGAAGCCGGCCTCGCCGTTGAGGACGTCGTAGCGGGCGCGGATGTCGCCCGGCGCGAAGAGGGGCACGGTCGCCGCGTTGGGGCAGCCGTACTTCAGGTAGTGCCGCATCGCAACGAGGTCGATGTGGTGGTCGGGGTGGAGGTGGCTGATGAAGATCGCGTCGAGCGTGCGTGGCTCGCGCCGTGCGCCGAGGGCGGCGAAGGAGCCCTGGCCCAGGTCGAGCACGATCGCCGTTCCGCGGCCCTCCACGAGGTAGCACGAGGACGTGCGACCACGCCGCCGCGTGTAGGCGGGGCCGGGGCCGATGACGGTCAGGCGCAGCTCAGGCATCGTGGCCGCCAGCGTACGACATGGCCGCCTCCTCGCCGAGCTCGACCCGCACGCGCTCGCCGCCCCGCCGGAAGGTCAGCGCGCGGAAGCCCGCCGCCCCGATGGCCCGGTAGACCTCGACGAGGCCGAAGCCGAAGCTGCCGATGAGGTGCGCGTCCGAGCCGGCCGTCACGCGCTCGCCGCCCAGCTCGCGGAAGCGGGCCACCACGACCGGCGGCGGATAGGGTTCGGCGGCTTCCTGGCGCAGGCCGGAGCTGTTCACCTCGAGGGCGGTGCCGGACTCGATGAGCGCGACCAGCAGGCGCTCGTAGATGTCGGCGTGGGCCTCGTATTCGAAGGGCCCCAGGGCGTCCACGAGGTAGCGCTTCACGAAGTCGAGGTGGCCGATCGTGTCGAACAGGCCGCTGCGGATGGCCGCCTCCACCTCGCGGAAATACGCCGCGCTCGCCTCGCGATGGGTCTTCCCGGCGCACCAGGCGGCGGCGCTGCCCCTCGTGGCCAGCGGGTCGCGGCGCGTGATGTGGACGGAGCCGATGACGTAGTCGTAGGCGTGGCCGGCGAGATGGTCGCGGATGGCCGCCTCGTAACCGGTCTGGTAGGTGACCTCCACCCCGAAGCGGATGGCCGGCTCGCCGCCCCAGCGCTCGGCCGCCTCGCGCACCTGCCGCAGGCGCTGCTCGTAGCCGGCAAAGGCGTAGGCCGGCGCCCCGGGCTCGAAGTCGAGGTGGTCGGTGATGGCGATCTCGGCCACGCCCTGCTGTCGGGCCAGCGCCGCGTAGGCGTCGATGGGCACGTCAGCGTCCGGCGACAGGTCGGTGTGGAGGTGCGAGTCGAGCGGGAGCATGCTCAGATGAGCCGCAGCTCCCGGCCGGCGGTGGAAAAGGCGTCGAGGCAGGCCGCCAGCTCGTCGCGCGTGTGCTCGCTCGAGACGATGGTCCGGATGCGCGCCCGGTCGAGGGCCACCGTCGGGTACACGACGGCCTGGGCAAAGATGCCCAGCTCCATGAGCCGCTCGCTGAGCCGCCCGGCGTTCTCCGAGGAGCCCACGATGACCGGGGTGATCGGCGTCTCCGAAACGCCCGTGTCGAATCCCAGGCCGGCCAGGCCCGCCTTGAAGAAGCGCGTGTTCTCCCACAGCCGCTCGATCCGCTCCGGCTCGCCCTCGAGGATGTCGATGGCCGCCAGGCAGGCAGCGGCCACGGCCGGGGGGTGCGAGGTCGAGAAGAGGAAGGGCCGCGCACGCTGGACGAGGTAGTCGCGCAGGTGCTGCCGGCCGGCGACGTAGCCGCCCAGCACGCCCACCGCCTTGGACAGCGTGCCCACCTGGATGTCGACGCGGCCGTGGAGTCCGAAGTGGTCCACGGTGCCCCGCCCGTTGCGGC
>JBGPMJ010000332.1:0-2700 GCA_041486935.1 Candidatus Limnocylindria bacterium
CGAGCGGCGCGTAGGGCACGCCTCCGAGGGGCTCGTAGGCGGTTCCGCGGGCGACGATCACGTCGGGCAGGTCCGCCAGGCGGAGCTCCAGCTCGGTCACAAGGCGGGAGACGCCGATGCCGGTCGGCCCGGTGAGCGCGAGGCGGCCCGGGCGGCGATCGGCCGCCCGTTCGAGACCGGCCGCGAGGCGTGCGAGCTCCCGATCCCTGCCGACGAAGGCCATCGGCACAGGATACGCGGCCGATGCCCGAAGCTGCCGGCCCATGCCCCGCGCCTGGGCGATACTGCGCCCGTGTCCGACCCCAGGCCCGCGATCCACCCGAGCAACCGCCTCAATGAGCTGGGCGGTGAAGCCTGGCTCTACTTCACGAAATCGCTCTGGACGACGGCCTACCCGTCCGAGCTGGGGCACGCGGCGCGCAAGGCGCACGGCGCCAACAAGCCGCCGCGTCTGATGGCCCGCCTCATCGAGTTCTTCACGGTCGGCGGCGAACTCGTGCTCGACCCGTTCGCCGGCGTGGGCGGGACGCTGCTGGGTGCCGCGGTCTGCCGAACGCCCCGCCGGGCCCTGGGCTTCGAGCTCGAGCCGCGCTGGGCACAGGTCTACGACGAGGTGGTGCGCGCCGCCCTCGACGAGCGCGGCGGGTTCGGCACCGAGCTGGCCGACCTCGGGCCCTCCGACCCAGGCGGCCCGCGCCGTTTCGACCCCTCGGGTTGCCGGCTGGAGGTCGGTGACGCGGTCGGGCTCCTGGCGGCGCTGCCCGAGACGTCGGTCGATTTCGTGGCCACCGATCCGCCCTACAACCCGCAGTTGAAGCTGACCATGGCCGGCGGCCCGTTGGCCGAGACGCACGCCAACCGGCGCACCGACTACGCGATGGTCACCGACTCACCGGCCGACCTCGCCAACAGCTCCACGTACGAGGAGTACCTGGAGCGGATGGGCGCCGTCTTCGCCGAGCTTCGGCGCGTCCTGCGGCCCCGGCGCTACGCGACGATCATCGTCCGCGACGCTTACCAGGACGGCCGCTACCGCTTCACCGGGGCGGACCTGGCCGCGCGCGCCGAGGCCGTGGGCCTCGTGCCGAAGGGCGACCTGGTCTGGTACCAGGCCGGCACGCGGCTGCGCCCGTACGGCTATCCGCACGGTTTCGTGCCCAACATCGTGCACCAGCACATCCTGGTCCTGCGCGCCGGCTGACGGCGGCGGGCGAGAGCCGGCCTCTGGCTAGTGGACGCCCCGCTCGCGCAGGAAGCGGGCGGCGAGGCCCTCGCCGCCCAGCATCGGCTCCGGCTCGAAGACCCGGCGCAGCTGGAGTTCCCCGAAGGCCGTCCGGACGTCGTCGTCGATCTCCTCGGCGCCGGGGGCGAAGCTCGTCGCGTCCGGAGCGACGAGGTCGCCCAGCGTCATCTTGTGGACCCAGCCGACCTGGCCCAGCGGCGTGCGCACCTGCCAGTACAGGCCGGAGCGCTCCAGCAGCTCGACCTCATCGTCCTCATCGAGGCGCCCGATCTCGGCGCCACGGAGCTCGTCCGGCGCGTCGGTCAGGCGGACCATGCGGTAGCGGATCCTGCGTCGCTCGAGGTCGTCGTCGGGCGTCACGAAACCCCGATCGAAGGTGAGCCGCTCCGAATCGAGCGGGGCGAGGCTGGTACCGGGATCGGACTTGCGAGCCGCCGCGAGGGACGGGCGGCGCCAGCGCGGCAGGGCCATCTCCTGGGCCGCCGCGTCGAAGCGCGTTGCCGGCAGCGTCGGGTCGTTGCTCGATCGATCGGGCTCGCGCCGCTCCCGTGGCTCCTCCTCCTCTTCGCGGCGGCGCCGTTTGAAGGTGAAGAGGGCCATGGCCACGGCCGCTGAGGCTGCCGTCGAGACGGCTGCGCTGCGGGAGGCGAGGAGCAACCAGTCGTCGCTGCCGAAGCCGGGCAGACCCGCGGCCAGGAGGGCGATCCCTTGCACCGGCGGCCCTTCGCGGCCGGGCGTGCCCCCCGGTCCGACGACGACCGTCGAGACATCGCCGACGGGCGCCCCGGGGAGTCCACCGTCCGCACCGGGACCACCTTGCGTCGGGCCTCCGCCGGAGATGCCGTTCGCGCCGGGACCGATGACGCCGGCGACAAGGCCTCCGCCCGCATCGGGGGTAGACGTGGGGGCGGGCGTTGCGGTGAGCGTCGGTTCCGGGGTCGGCGCAGGCGTGGGCGCGAGCGTCGGCGCGGGAGTGGGGGCAGGGGTCGGCGCGGGCGTGGGCGCGAGCGTCGGCGCGGCCGTGGGGGCCGGGGTCGGCACGGGCGTCGGCGCGGGCGTGGGGGCAGGGGTCGGCGCGAGCGTGGGGGCAGGCGTGGGGATGGGCGTCGGCGCCGGCGGGGGCGGGGGCGTTGGCGCGGGAGCCACCGCGATCGTGCCGCCGGACAGCTCGACCGTCCGATCCTTGCCGTCGGAGGCCGCAAACGAGTAGGTATGGCTGCCGGCGTCCAGCTGCACGATCGTGCGATAGCGGGTGCCGTCGCGGAGGTTGGTGTCGGAGGCGTCCACCTGCGCCATGTCGACGGGCACACCGTCGATGAGCACGCGGACCCAGGCCGGCTGCACGTCGTCCTTGCTGAGGTAGGTGACGGAGAACGTGAAGGGGTCGCCGGCCGTGCCCGTCCCGGGCGAGGCCTGTCCGCCGGATAGACTCAAGGGTCCGGAAGCCCATGCCGGAG
>JBGPMJ010000333.1:0-2686 GCA_041486935.1 Candidatus Limnocylindria bacterium
ACGTACGAGGCGGAGGACCGCTTCGACCACGCCTCCGCGGTCGGGTTCATCAAGATCTTCGGGCTGCCGCTGGTCACCGAGGCGGCGCGACAGGGCTCGGCCTGGGCCTGGACGGAGCCGCTCGTAGACAAGTTGCCGCGGCGTGTCGCCGACCCGGAGGACGTCGCCGCGGGCGTGCCAGGGTGATGGCCGCCTCAGCCGACGGGGAGCGGCCGCTCCCCCGGGCCGGTGTAGCGGGCGTCGGGCCGGATGAGCTTGTTATCCGCCGCGTACTCGATGCAGTGCGCCGTCCAGCCGGCGTGCCGCGCGAGCGCGAACGTGGAGGGGAAGAGGTCGGGCGGCAGGCCCACGCCCTGCAGCACGGCGGCGGCGTAGTACTCGACGTTGGTCTTGAGGATGCGGTCCGGCTTCATCTCGGCCAGCACGCGCAGGGCCACGTCCTCGACCTTGACCGCCAGGTCGAGCCAGTCGGCCATCCCGCTCATGCCCTCGGCCACCTTGCGCAGCGCGGCGGCCCGCGGGTCGTAGGCGTGGTAGACGCGGTGCCCGAAGCCCATCAGGCGCTCGCCGCGGGCGACCGCGTCGCGCAGCCACTCCTCGGCGTGTTCGGGCGTGCCGATCTTGTGCAGCTGCTCCACGACCTCCGAGGGCGCGCCGCCGTGGAGCGGCCCCTTGAGCGCTCCGATCGCGCCGCACACGGCGCTGGCAAGGTCGCTGCGCGTGGAGACGATGACGAGCGCCGTGAAGGTCGAGGCGTTGAAGCCGTGCTCGGCGCCGCAGATGAAATAGGCATCGAGGGCACGCGCCGACGCGGGATCGGGCCGGACGCCGTTGAGCTGGTAGAGGAAGCCTGCGGCCAGCTCGAGCTCGGGATCGGGCTCGATCGGCGCCAGGCCCTGGCGCAGGCGCCCGAAGGCGGCGAGGACGCTGGGGGCCAGGGCGGTGATGGCCCGGGCCTGCTCGACGGTCGGCGGCCAGGGCAGCTTCTGCTCGGTGCCCCAGACGCTGATGCCGGTACGCAGCGCGTCCATCGGCGCGGCGGTCGCGGGCAGGATGCGCAGCGCCTGCTCCACGGCGGCCGGCAGCGGGGCGCAGGCGAGGTGCGCGGTGCGCGGCCACTCGCTCGTCCAGAGCAGCTCCGCCACCTGTGCGTACGTGCCGTGATGGACGAGGTCGCCGATGGCGTAGCCACGGTAGAGGAGCCGGCCGTTGTCGCCGTCCACGAGCGCGATCGAGGACTCGCCGGCGATGACGCCCTCGAGGCCGGGGGAGTAGGGGCGCGCGTCCACGGTCGAAACGGTCACGTCGGGCATTCTAGTCGCGTGGCCCGGCAGGGGCCGTGCCGGACGTCCCCTTCTCGGTGGGCCGTCCGGCGCCGATCGCCCCGAGGCCGCAGACGATGATCCGACGCGCACGGGCCGAGGATGCGCCGGCCATCCACGCCCTGATCCACCGCTACGCCGGGCAGGACCTGCTCCTGCCGCGCCCGCTGACCGACATCTACGACCGCATCCGCGACTTCTGGGTGGCCACGGACAAGGGGCAGGTCGTCGGATGTGCCGCGTTGCGGATCTGGTGGCACGACTTGGGCGAGGTGCGCTCGCTCGCGGTCGCGCCCGAGGCCGGCGGCCACGGCCACGGCGGGAAGCTCGTCGAGGCGGTCGCGCACGAGGCGGAGCGCTACGGGGTCAAGGTGCTCTTCGCCCTCACGCGCATCGAGCCCTGGTTCAACGCCCACGACTTCACGACCGTGGACCGCCGCGTGCTCTACCAGAAGGTGTGGGGCGACTGCGCCCGCTGCCCGAAGCGCCACGCCTGCGACGAGGTTGCGGTCGTGCGCGCGCTCGTGCCGGGGGCCATCGACGCCCTCGTCGCGCCCGATCCCACGGCGCTGGAGCGGGTGGCCCACGTCGTGCCGCCGCGGGCGCCGGGGATGCCGGAGCGTCCGGGCGTCGGGGCGCTGCTGCCCATGGTAGACGGGACGACCGGAAGGTAGGTCCCGTGGCGCTGTCGTGGGCCTGCTCGCCGTCCTCCGCCGTCCACCGCCGTCCACCGTGTCACGAGTACTGTCACCGGGACGTGGAATCCGAGCCGCGGGCTCCCCTGGCCGGCTTCAGGACCGGGTTACGAGACGATTCGCCAGTACTACTGACATCCGGAGTGATAAGCCTGGTCGGGGGCCCGGCGCCACGGGAATTCGCGGCATCGCGCCAGTACTACTGACATCGCCGGCGCCATCCACCTCGGTGGCGACATGGACCTCGCAGGCCACAGGCATCGCCGCGGCCCCATGACCTCGCGGGCGAGATAGCGGCGGTCCTTGGCGCCCCTACCCCTCCCCGTCGAGCCGCGCCCGCGCCGCGTGAACGGCCTCCCGGACGCGCTCGGGCGCGGTGCCGCCGGTGACGCGCGGCCGGGCCAGCGCCGCTTCGAGGGTCGCCGCCGCGCGCAGCTCATCCGGTGACGCGGGCGCCGGCCCGTCCCCGCTGAACGCAGCCGCGAACGCCGCGTCCGGCAGCTCGTCGAGGCGCAGGCCGAGCGCCTCCGCCTCGGCCACCAGCCGCCCGACGATCCCGTGCGCCGCGCGGAAGGGCACGCCGCGCTCGACGAGCGCGTCCGCCACCGAGGTCGCGGTCACGTAGCCCTCCAGCGCCGCCGCGCGCATCCGCTCCGGCCGGAAGCGCAG
>JBGPMJ010000334.1:0-2678 GCA_041486935.1 Candidatus Limnocylindria bacterium
GCAGCAGGTGGCCACGATCACCGTCAGGAAGGGCCAGACGTACACGTTCCGCATCACGAACACGGCTGGCTTCGAGCACGACTTCCACATCGGCACCGACGAAGCGCTGCGGAACGGCACCCCGGGCCTTCCCGGCGTGGATCCCTTCTCGAGCGGCACGAAGGAGTTCAGCTACGCGTTCGACACGGACGGCCCGCTGGCCTTCGGGTGCACCGTGCCCGGCCACTACCAGCTGATGAAGGGCACCTTCGCGATCGTGCCGTGACCGACGCCATCTGCTACCGCGACGCGTATGCCCGATCCGTCGAGGCCGCCGTCACCGCGGTCGAGACCGGCGACGATGGGCGCACGCTCGTCACGCTGGACCGGACCGTCTTCTACCCCGGCGGGGGCGGCCAGCCCTCTGACAGCGGCACGATCGCCCGACGCGACGGGGCTGCCTGGGCCGTCAACGGGGGCCGCAAGTCGGGCGAGGGGATCCTCCACCTCCTCGACGAGGCGGAGGGTCCCGCGACCGGCGACATCGTCACGGCCATCATCGACTGGGAGCGCCGCCACCTGCTGATGCGCACGCATACCGCGCTGCACACGCTGTGCGGCGTGGTCTGGCGCGACTACAGGGCGCAGGTCACCGGGGGCAACATGGAGCCCGGCGCCGGGCGCATGGACTTCGAGTTCGAGACGATGTCCGGCGAGCTCGTGGGCGAGATCGAGGCCAGGGTGAACGCCGAGCTGGCCGCGCACCGCGACGTGCGCGTCAGGACCCTGCCGCGCGACGAGGCCTTCGCCATCCCCGATCTCATCCGGACCAAGGTCAACCTCCTGCCCCAGGGCATCGCCGAGGTGCGCACGATCGAGATCGTCGGGCTCGACCTCCAGGCGGACGGCGGCACGCACGTGGCCAACACCCGCGAGGTCGGGCGCATCCGCGTCACCGGCTACGAATCGAAGGGTCGGATCAACAAGCGCATCCGAATCGAGCTCGTCGAGCCCGCCTGACCGCGGGAACGTGGCCTAACCGGCCAGAAGGCCCCTGCGTCGCAGCTCCGCAGCCAGCTCGTCGAGGGAATCGATCGCGACGTCGGCGCCGGCGGCCAGCAGCTCGGCGGCGCCCGCCGCGCCCGTCGGCACGGCCACGCCCGTCATGCCGGCGGAGCGGCAGGCGAGGAAGTCCCAGACCGCGTCGCCGACGTACCAGCAGCGCTCCGGCGGCGTGCCCATCCGCTCCGCGGCGAGCAACAGCAGGTCCGGGGCGGGCTTGGCGTGCTCGACGTGCTCGCCGTCCACGATCATCGGTCGATGCGGCAGGCGCAGGGCGTCCACCGAGGCCACCACCTGGGCACCGAGGCTCGAGGTCGCGATGGCGAACGGCAGCGGCCCGTCGAGCAGCGCCTGGAGCAGCTCGGCCGCGCCGGGCAGCGGGTGGGGGTCGCGGTTGAGCTGGCTGAAGAGTGCCCCCGCGCGCCGGTCGACGCGGGCGATCGCCTCCTCCGCCAGCGAGTGGCCGGCCGCCGCGCTCACCTCTCGGGCCAGGCGCTTGCCGTCAGACCCGACGAGAGAGGCGATCTGGCCGCGGTCCGCGGCGACGTCGATCTCTGCGAAGGCCACCTGCCAGCCCTCGACGCGCTGCCCGACCGTATCGACGAGCGTGCCGTCGAGGTCGAAGAGCAGGGCGCCCGGCGCAGGCAGCGCGGCGAGGTCGTCCGTGGTCACACGGGGAGCGTAGCGGCGGCGACCCCTTCACGTCTGGGCCCCAGCTCGCTACCCTCGAAGGCGTGACCGCACCCTCGACCACCCACGTCAGCCGCGGCCTGGTCCTCGGCACGCTCTTGGCTTGCGGCGCCGGGCTGGGCGGCTCGTGGGCCGCGGACGCCCTGGTGGCGAACGTGGATGGGGAGCTGGCCCACACGTTCGCGGTCGTCGCGGCCGGCTTCGTCATCGGCGGCGTCGGCGGCGCCTTCGGACGTGGGCTCGTGGGGTTGCTTGCGCTCTGGGTCGGGGTGATCGGCGCCGGCCTCCTCGGCTACGGCCTCGAGCCGCCCGAGATCGACCTCGTGGTCCTCGTGAACCCCGTGGTCGTCGCCCTCGCCGTCACCGGGGCGGGATACGTCATCGGTCGCATCGTCGATCCCATCTGGGACGGGCGCCCGAGGTAGGGCGCATCTGAGTCGCGCCGCCACGCACTAGCCGCGCAGGCGCCGATAGGTCCGCTCGCTGCGACGGGCGACGCGCAGGATCACGACGAGCCGTCGCTCGTCGTCGGCCAGGTAGACGAGCCGCAGGTCCCCGAGCCGCACGCGCCAGAAGGCCGACCCCGCGAGCTTCAACGCCCCCGGCGGACGGGGTTCCAGGGCCAGCGCGAGGATGGGGCCTCGAAGACGGGCGGCATCGTCGGGCCGCAGACGGCTGAACTCGCGCTGGGCCGCCGGGGCGATCTCCACGCGGTGGCGAGACAGATCCCCGGTCACGCCCCCTGACCGGGCTCGTCGCCGTACGTCCCGCGCAGCTCGGCAGCCGCACGGCTCAGGAACTCCTCCGCCGCCACGCCCCCGTCGCGTTCGTACTCCGCGAGTGCGTCCGCGGCCGCCAGGCGGTCCTCCTCGTCCTCGCGGCGCTCGAGCCAGTCCCGGAGCGCGGCCTCGACGATCTCGCGCACGGTCAGGTCACTTCGCGCCGCC
>JBGPMJ010000335.1:0-2675 GCA_041486935.1 Candidatus Limnocylindria bacterium
CGTCGCTCCAACCCCTCGCCGCCGCCGCACTCGGCATCGGTCTGCTCCTCGTCGTCGCGACGACGGCGTTGCCGGGCCTGTTCGCCGGCGCGGGTGCTGGCGGGGCGTCTCCGGCGGAGCAGCGCGAGGTCGGTACCGGCGACGCCCTGGGCCCGCTGGCGAGCCAGCAGCCGGCTCCTGGGCCGACCACTGGGCCCCTGGTTCCCGTGAGCGGTGATAGTCAAGCGATCATCGACACGACCAACCAGGGGTCGAAGACCCTCGCGCCGCCCTCCGTCCCGGCGCCTGCCTCCGATCCGGCGCTGCTCATCGGCCTCGGGCTCGTCGTGGTCGCCGGCGTCCTGCTCGTCGTCCGCTTGACGGCCCGCCGGGTGGCCGAGGACCCGCTCCTGCGCTGACCTCCGGGGCCCCGGGCACGGCGGTCCGGGGACGCCGAGCGGGTACACTCGCCGGGTGGAACGGCTGATGTTGCTCGACGCCAACGGGCTCATCTACCGCGCCTACTTCGCCCTCTTCAACACCCCCTTGACGACGAGCCGAGGCGAGCTCGTCAACGCCGTCTTCGGCTTCTGGAGCATCGTCCTGCGTGGCTTCCAGGACGTGCATCCGGACTACGTCATGGCCTGCTTCGACCTCGCCGCGCCGACCTTCCGCCACCAGGCGTTCGCCGAGTACAAGGCGACCCGGCAGAAGATGCCCGACGACCTGCGCGACCAGTTCCCCAAGGTGCGCGAGCTGATCGAGGCCTTCCGCATCCCCATCCACCAGCTCGAGGGCTGGGAGGCGGACGACCTCATCGGCACGCTCTCTCGGCAGGCCGAGGGGCGCGACCTGCAGACGACGATCGTCTCCGGCGACCTCGACATGCTCCAGCTCGTGAGCGAGCGGACCTCGGTCATGACGACGCGCGGCGGGGTGCAGCAGACGGTGGTCTACGACCCGGTCGCGGTCTTCGAGCGCTATGGCCTCACGCCGGCCCAGATGATCGACTTCAAGGCGCTCAAGGGCGACACGACCGACAACATCCCGGGCATCCCGGGCGTGGGCGACAAGACCGCGGCGAAGCTCCTCCAGGACTTCGGCTCGCTCGACGCGATGTACGCTGGGGTCGATCGGGTGACGCCGGAGAAGCTGCGCCAGAAGGTCGTCGAGTACCACGACCAGGTGCTGGCCAACCGGGAGCTGGTGACCATCCACCGCGACCTGCCGGTCGAGCTGGACCTGTCCGCGGCCCGCCTGGGCCACTTCGACCGGGCCGAGGTCATCCGGCTCTTCCGCGAGTACGAGTTCCGCTCGCTCGTGGAGCGCCTGCCGGCCGTGGACGGTGAGGGCCCGCTGGCGCCCGGCGAGCTGCTGCGCCAGGTGGACGAGTCCGCGCCCATGCCGGCCGCCATCGTCCCCGGCCGTGTCCTCGCCGCGCGACCCCGCGGCCTCGTGGGGGAGGGGAGCGGGCTGCAACTGACGCTCGATTTCGACGCCCTGGCAGCCTCCGCGACGGTTCCCGCGGCCCACGAGGCGGTGGGGCCCTCCGAGGCGGCGGTGACGGCCGCGGTCGCGCTGCCGGCGGACCCGCTCGCTCGCCTGCGGACGCTCCTGCGCGACCCATCGCTGGCGGAGCGCGTCGGCCCCGAGGACGACCCGGCGGCTTGGCTGGCGGCCCAGCCCTCGCTCGCGGTGGGGCTCGCGCTCGACGATCCACGGCCGCGACGGGGCACGCTGCTCGGCCTCGCGGTGGCCGGCGAGGATGGGCGCCTGCTGGCCGCGAGCGCCGACGAGGCAGCGCGGCTGCTGGGGGCGGTCGCAGCCGCCGGTCGTCCGCTGGTCGGCCATGAGGTGAAGCGCCTCCTCGTGGCCGAGCTGGCCCGCCGCGACCCGGACGGCTCACCGGAGCCGGTCCACCGCGGCGCGGCCCTGCCGCCCATCGCATTCGACACGCAGATCGCCGCCTACCTGCTCAACGCCGCCCTGCGCAGCCAGACGCTCACCGACATCTGCGCCGAGCGGCTCGGCGTGGAGCTGCCGGCGGCCGGCACGCTGGGCGGCGCCGATCACGCGGCGGTCGAGGCCGCGGCCGTGGCAGCAGCACGGGCCTCCCTGGAGCCGGCGCTCGGCGCGGCGGACCTGGCACGCCTCTACGCCGAGCTTGAGCTGCCGCTCATTCCGGTCCTCGCGGCCATGGAGTCGACCGGCGTGGCCATCGACCGCGAGGCGCTCGGCGCGCTGAGCGGCGAGTTCGCCACCGAGATCGCGCGGCTGGAAGCCGGCATCACGGAGGCCGTGGGCCACGAGTTCAACCTGGGCAGCCCCAAGCAGCTCGAGCAGGTCCTGTTCTACGAGCTGAACCTGCCGCGCGGCAAGCGCACGAAGACCGGCTACTCGACCGACGCGACCGTGCTCGAGGAGCTGCGCCCAGCCCACCCCATGATCCCCCTGCTCCTCGACTGGCGCGTCTACACGAAGCTGAAGAGCACCTACGTGGACGCGCTGCCGCTCCTGCTCGACCCGCGTACTGGCCGCCTGCACACGACGTTCCACCAGGCCGTGGCGTCGACGGGTCGCCTGAGCTCGTCGGACCCGAACCTGCAGAACATCCCCATCCGCACCGACCTCGGGCGGCGCATCCGGCGCGCCTTCGTGGCCGGCAGCGCGGACACGACCCTGCTCGCGGCCGACTA
>JBGPMJ010000336.1:0-2670 GCA_041486935.1 Candidatus Limnocylindria bacterium
GACGGGGAGCGGCCCTGGTGCCAGCGCACGGTCTCCACGAGCCCGTCGATGTACTTCTCGAACTCCCAGGCCAGGCGGCTCTTGCCGATGCCGGCCTGGCCGGTGATCGAGACGAGGCGAGCGCGACCCTCGCGCGTCGTGGCGTGGAAGAGGTCCTTGAGCAGCGCCAGCTCCTCGTCGCGTCCGACGAACGGCGCCTCCAGCCCCTCCGAGCGACCCGACCCGCCCCGACCGGCGATGACGCGGAGGGCCTTCGAGGTCGGCTCGAGAGACGCCTTGCCCTTGAGCGCCTGCTCCCCCATGGGCTCGAAGGCGATGGCCGCGCTCGCGGCAAGGTGCGTGGATTCCCCGACGAGGACCGATCCCGGCTCGGCCACGGCCTGGAGGCGCGAGGCGGTGTTGACGAGGTCGCCGGCGACCATGCCCTGCCCCTGTGCCCCGATGGTCACCGCGGCCTCCCCGGTCAGGACGCCGGCGCGCGCCTGGACGGGGCGCTGCGTGGTGCCCAAGAACGACACCGCCTCGACGAGGTCGAGGGCTGCGCGCACGGCACGCTCGGCGTCGTCCTCGTGGGCCGTCGGGGCGCCCCAGACGGCCATCACGGCATCGCCGATGAACTTCTCGATCGTGCCGCCGTAGCGCTCGATGCGCTCGCGTGCGAGATCGAAGTAGCGCGTCAGGAGCTCGCGCGTCTCCTCGGGATCGCGGTCCTGGGAGGCCGCGGTGAAGCCGACGAGGTCGGCGAAGAGGACCGAGACGAGGCGCCGCTCCGCGACGGGCGCTTCCGCCGCCGCGGCGGGCGGCGTGGCCGTGGTGCCCGCCGCCGGGCCCGGCGCCTGGGCCGGCGTGCCGCATTCAGGGCAGAACTTGGCGCTCGGGCTCAGCGCGGCGCCGCACGACGAGCACGCCGCTTCGATGCGCGTGCCGCATTCGGGGCAGAACTTCTGGCCCGGCAGGACTTCGCTCTGGCAGGTCGGACAGTGCACCGCGACTCCCCGGGTGGTTGGGATGGTCGAGAGGGTACACCGGGGGCGGGCTGCTGGCGTGCCCACCCTCGGGCGCGACCGGCAACGGAGAGCGCCAGCGGACCAGCCAGCAACCGCACATCCGTTCTGCCTCGGCTCGGCCACACGCCCGCGGGGGACATCCGCCACGCGTCCCCAGCCTGTCCACGCTCCGTCCACGCCGGGTCCACCGGCCATCCACAGGCGCTCACCGGTGAAGAACGCTGCGCCACCATATCTTGTGGTGCGAATGGACCACGACCTACCACATCTTGTGTTTTCGGGCTTGACAGCCCCTCCCGAGCACCGTACATTCAGGAGTCTACGGCCGCTCCCTGCCGACCCCATTCCGGCCCCGCTCGCCGCCCCCACCTCGGGCGATCGGAGCCTCCGGGATCGACGGCACGGAGAGCCACGAGGGAGGGCTCCGCAGCTACGCGGGGCCGATCGCGCCGCCGCGCGGGAGGAACGAGGAACGATGGCCCGAACCGCCTCAGCCAGCACCGCTGCCGCGCAGCCGCGCGTCTCCCGGGACCCGGCCTCGTTCCGGGGCAAGGGCGTCCGGGGCCTCACCTTCGAGCGCCGCTGGACCCGCCCGGGAGTCCACCCCTACGACGAGGTGACCTGGGACCTGCGCTCGGCGGAGATCAAGAGCGAGTCGGGCAAGACGGTCTTCGAGCAGCACGACATCGAGGTCCCGAACTTCTGGAGCCAGCTGGCCACGAACGTCGTGGTGAGCAAGTACTTCCGCGGCCACATCGGCACGCCGGGACGCGAGCGCAGCGTCAAGCAGCTCATCGACCGGGTGGTCAGCACGATCACCGCCTGGGCGGCCACGCAGCACTACTTCCATACGACGGAAGACCTCGAGGCCTTCCGGGCGGAGCTGACGCACCTGCTGCTGCACCAGAAGATGGCCTTCAACAGCCCGGTCTGGTTCAACGTCGGCGTGGAGCCCAGGCCGCAGTGCTCGGCCTGCCAGCCCTATCGCGCCCTCGTTTCGACCCCGGAGGGGATGGTTCCCATCGGTCGGCTCGTCGATGAAGCGGCAATCGGTCGGGAGGTTTACGACGCCTCAGGCGTTACGCGCATCGTGGCCGTGAAGGCCAACGGTCGCAAACCCGTGCGACGCGTGGTCCTGCGCAACGGCAACTTCATCGAGGCCACCCCCGACCACGTCGTCCGCGCGGTGCGCGCCCGCCGGGCCGTTGCGGAGTGGCTGCCTGTCGATCAGCTCGAGCCTGGGATGCGCCTGCACCTCCACCCCCACCGAGCGAAGGTCGGCCAGCGTGTCATGGTCGCGGCCGGTGTGTCAGCCGGGTCGGCGATCGAGACAGGCGAGGCCACCCTGCCGGATGCTATTCGGCTCGACGATGACCAGACGACCGTCCTGCGCGCGGAGGCGGCCTTGGCCGGCTGGCTCCAGGCCGATGGGTTCGTCGGCCAGTACGACCACGGGACGAACCGGTCGCTGACGATCGAATTCCAGGTCGCCAGCGACGACGAATACCAGTGGGTTATGGACAACCTCGACGTGGCGCTGCCCCACGTCCACCGCAAGACAAGGGAGGCGGATACCAAGCGGACCAGGGTCCGCCGGATCCGGCTTTACGGCGAGTCCCTGCGCGAATTCGTCGAGCGCTGGGAGCTGCTGCCGCGCGGCACC
>JBGPMJ010000337.1:0-2664 GCA_041486935.1 Candidatus Limnocylindria bacterium
GGATCCTCGGACGCGTCGCGGAGGCGGAGGACGTCGCACAGGAGAGCTTCGTGATCGCCTATCGCGCCATCGGCACATGGCGGGGGGACGGCCCGCTCGGCGCCTGGCTCGGCCGCATCGCCACCCGACAGGCGCTCCGGCGCCTCGGGCAGCGGCGCGAGACGGTGCCGCTCGACTCGGTCGGTGGCGCCTACGACGTGTCCGCCGGCCCCGACCCGCTGGGCGCCGCCATCGCGGCCGAGCGCGGGCTTGCCGTGCGCAACGCCGTAACGGCGCTCAAGGAGCCCTACCGAGAGATCGTTGCGCTGCGTTTCTTCGCGGAGCTCTCCCTCAACGAGATCGCCGACGTGACCGGCCGGCCGCTGGGGACCGTCAAGACCCACCTCCATCGCGGCCTGGCCCGCCTGCGTGACGCGCTGGCCCGGGAGACCGTGGCATGACGCGCCAGCCCTTCGATCCGGCCGACCTGGGCGTCGACGACCAGGCGCTCGCCGCCGTCGGGCGCGAGCTGCAGGCCATGGCGGCGGATGCTTCGCCCTTCCCGCCCGCCGGCTTCGCGGATCGCGTGATGGCCGCCATCGCCCGCGACCCGGCCCCGACGCCGCCCATCGCCTTCCTCCACGCCGTCGGGGCCGTATCCCTCGGCGACGCATGGCGCGGCTGGCTGGCCAACGTGCGGCTCGTCTTCGGCGGCCGCAGCGTGGCCAGGGCCCTTCGACTCCAGGCGCTCGCGGTCGTCCTCGTGGCCGTGCTCGCTGTCGGTGCGGGGGGCACAGCGGCCGCGGTCGGGGCGGGGGCGATCCTGGGGACGTTCACGGGGCCCACGGAGCCGACGCCGGTCACGACACCGACGCTGTCACCGACACCGTCGCCCACACCCTCGGTCGAGCCGTCCGAATCTCCGGACGCCTCGGAGTCTGCCGAGCCAGCCGAGTCGGCGGAGCCCTCCGAGTCGGCCGAGCCGAATGGCTCGCCCGACGCGAGCGAAACCCCGGAGCCGAGCCGCACGCCCGACGCGAGCGAAACCCCGGAGCCGAACGACACGCCCACGTCGACCGAGACGCCCCACGGCAGCGACGAAAGCGGCGACGCCGGCTCGGGCTCGGAGGGATAGCACCCGCGCGTTTGCGGCCGCGTCGCGTGGCCGGTAGGCTCGCGTGATGATCGTCGTCCTGGGCCGGCCTTTCGTCACCGACAGTCCTGCGGGACAACGCCCCGCCGGCCTCGCCGTGCGGATCGCCCTGGCGGCTGCGGCCGCCGGTGGACGCGTGGAACTGGCCGGCAGCGTCGGCGACGACGAGGCGGCCGACGCCGTAGCCGTCGGCCTGGCGCGGGCCGGCGTCGGGCATGCGGCGCTCCAGCGCATCCCGGCCGCGGTCACGCCGCGGGAGGGATCGGTCCCGGGGCTGCCGCGGATGGACGCCCGCGACGTCGAGCTGGCCCTGCGCTACCTGACCGACTATCGGGTCCTCGTCGTCGCCGATGAACTGCCCGCGGAGCTCGAGGCGGTCGTCCTCGACGCGGCCGGCTACACGGGGGCGACGATCGTGGCCGTGGTCTCAAGCGGCGGTCGGATCGGACCCACGCTCGCAGATGTGGCCACGGTCCTCGAAGCGCCCGAGGACGCGCTCGGGCCGTTCGCCGAGCTCGTCGGGCGGTACGCCGCCGGCCTGGATGCCGGCACGGCCCCCGCCGAGGCCTTCGCGGCCGCCGCCAGGAGCGCCGGCTGGGAGCCTGCGGGCTGATGGCGGTGGGGGAGGACACCCGGCCGGTCGTGGTCTATGGCCCGGGATCGGACAGCTACGACTTCGGGCTCCTGCATCCGCTCACGCCGCGGCGCTTCGGGCCAGGCATCGCGCTGCTGCGGGCGTACGGCGCGGACCGCTTCCTGGCACCCGAACCGGCCTCCGATGCCGAGCTGGCGCGGCTCCACGAGCCCGCCTACGTCGACGTCGTCAAGCGCCTGTCCAGGGAGCCGGACGGGCCACCGGAGCGCGGCATCGGGCCGGGCGACGATCCGGCCTTCGCGGGCATGCACGAGGCGGCCGCCACGGTTGCCGGCGGCTCCCTCGCGGCCATGGGCGCGATCCTGGCCGGCGAGATGGTCCACGCCTTCCATCCCGGCGGCGGCCTCCACCACGCGCTGGCTGGCCGTGCATCCGGCTTCTGCGTCTACAACGACGTGGCGCTGGCCGTGGCCCTCGCGCGCGACGCCGGCCATCGCGTCCTGTACGTGGACATGGACGTGCATCACGGCGACGGCGTCGAGGCGCTCTTCTGGGACGATCCCATGGTGCTGACGTGCAGCCTCCACGAGACGGGCGAGACCCTCTTCCCCGGCACGGGCCGGGCCGAGGAGCGGGGCGGCCCGAGCGCCGAGGGGACGGCGGTCAACGTGCCGCTCCAGCCGGGCACCGGCGACGGCTCCTGGCTGGCCGCGCTCGAGACGGTCGTGCCAGCGCTCGCCGAGTCCTTCCGGCCCACCATGCTCGTCACCCAGCACGGCTGCGACTCGCACCTGCTCGATCCGCTGGCGCACCTGCGCCTGACGACAGCCGCCTACCGGCGGGCGGCCGCGCTCGTGGACGAGGTCGCCCATCGCTGGTGCGAGGGGCGCTGGCTGGCCACGGGCGGCGGCGGCTACGACGTCTACCGCGTCGTGCC
>JBGPMJ010000338.1:0-2660 GCA_041486935.1 Candidatus Limnocylindria bacterium
ATCGCCAGGGGGGTCGGTCAGCTGCGCGGCGACATCGGCTGAACCGCCGCCCGGGTCACCAGGCCCGCGGCCGCCCCAAGTGGCTCAGGCGGTGGAGACGGACCGCGAGGCATAGCTCCAGGCAGCGGTCGGGGTCCTCAGCGAAGGGGCCGATGAGGCTCTCGATCCGGTCCAGTCGGTTCTTCAGCGTGTTGTAGTGCACGAACAGGTCGCGGGCGGCGTGGGCTCCGTTGCGATCCGCGAGCCAGCGCTCCAGCGTCTGCACCAGCGCCGTGCCGTGTCGCCGGTCGTGCTCGAGCAGCGGCCCCACGGCCTCCGCGACGAACGCCTCGCGCTCGGCCTCCGGCGCCGACACCAGCAACCGGTCCAGCCCCAGCGCCTCGAAGCGCGCCACGGCCCCCGGCCCGCGCGACCAGCGTCCGATGACCCGCGCCTGGCGCGCCTCGGCATGGGAGTCGCGCAGGCGCAGCGGGTCCTCGACGACCCGCCCGATGCCGATCGAGACGACGGCCCCCGGCAGCCGGCGGCGCGCGTCCACCTGGAGCTCGGCCGCCGCCTCCTCGAGCCCCTGCCCGCCGCGCGCCCCCGGGGCCACGAGGGCGGCCACCTCGGCGCTGCGCTCCCAGATGATCGCGTTGCGACCCAGCGCCAGCCGGGCCGCCTCGGCCAGGCGGTGCCGCTGCTGCGCCGCCACCTCGGCGGTCGGCCGTCGTGGGCTGCCACCCCCGCCGGCGTCCCACTCCACCTCGGCCACGAGCACGGCCCGCGGCAGGGACAGGTCCCAGCCGAACTCCACGGCCCATTCCAGCACCACGCCCCGGTCGGCCACGTGGCCGGTGATGAGCTCCTCCAGGCAGACGGCCTGGAAGCGCCGGTCGGCCTCGGCCACGGCGCGTGCCTGCACCTGGCGCAGCGCGGTCACGGTGGCCGAGTACTCCAGCGCCTCGAGATCCTCGTCGCTGGTCGAGGTGAGACCGCCCAGCACCACCACCGCCCCGTAGCGATCCGCGCCGACGCGGATCGGTTGCACGGTCGCCTCGTGCTCCGCGTCGCCGAGGACGACTGTCGTCGCCGCCGGTCGCCGTTCCTCCTCGTCGAGGACGGGCAGCCCCACCGACAGGCCCGGTGGCAGCGCAACGCCCGCCGCGCTCTCCGCTCGCGACGAGCGCGCGAGGAGCTGGCCGCCCGGGTCGAGGATGAGCACCGGCCGCCCGACCGATTCGGCCAGCGCCTCGGCGATGCGGGCCAGGCCGCCTCCGGAGAGGACGATGCGCATGAAGCGGTCGCGGATGGCGGCCGAGCGCTGCAACCGCGCTGCCTGCCGGTCAAGGATGATCGTCAGGACGCCGGTGATGACGTCGTTGAAGCTCGTCTCGGCGGGTAGCTCGAGGAGGGCGAAACCGACCCGATCGGCCTCGGCGATCATCGCCCGCGGGATCTCCTCGATGTAGCGGGTCGGCTTGATGGCCATGCCGGCGAGGCCCTTCTCGGCGAGGCGAGGGATGAGCGCGGCGAGCGCGGCCGGATCGTCCCGCAACGGGTAGGCGGTGGTCAGCAGCAGCTCGTCCGGGGTCACCCAGTCGAGGATGTCCGGCACCTCCATGACGTTCACCTGGCGGACAGGGTGGTCAAGCCCGGCGGCGCCGCCGACCACCCGCGCCCGGGCCATGACCGGCAACCCGAGCACCTCGCGCAGGGGCACGCCTTCGCCCACAACGTCCTCCTCGGCTGTGAGAGCCGGACAGCGATCTGGCTCGATGCTGTGAGTGTCTCACAATGACTGAGGCGTGAACCGCGCCCTAGCATATGAGGTCGTGCTGACTGACCGTCGCGTCCCATCCTGGCAGCTGATCTAGGAGTACGGGAATGCCCAACCTCGATACCGGCAACACCGGCTTCATGCTGCTCGCCAGCAGCCTGGTGATGCTCATGACGCCGGGCCTGGCGTTCTTCTACGGCGGGCTGGTCTCGCGCAAGAACGTGCTGGCGATCATGTTCCAGAGCTTCGTCTCGCTTGGCTGGACGACCGTCATCTGGTTCGTCGTCGGATACTCGCTTTGCTTCAGCGGCGACGTGGGCGGGGTCATCGGCAACCTCGACAAGGCCTTCCTCTCGGGCGTCACGCTGCAGACGCCGTCGCCCAACGACACCATCCCCCTCATCGTCTGGATCGGCTACCAGATGATGTTCGCCATCATCACGCCGGCCCTGATCACCGGCGCCTTCGTGGGTCGGGTTACGTTCAAGGCGTACATGCTCTTCCTGACCTTCTGGCTGCTCTTCGTGTACTTCCCCTTCGTGCACATGATCTGGGGCGGCGGGTTCCTGGCCAAGGCCGGCGTGCTCGACTTCGCCGGGGGCGTGGTCGTGCACACGATCGCCGGCATGGCCGCGCTCGCTTCCGTGCTGTACGTCGGCCGCCGCAAGGTCGTGGAAACGGGTGCGCACAGCATCCCGTTGGTCGCGCTCGGGACCGGGCTACTGTGGTTCGGCTGGTACGGCTTCAACGCCGGCAGCGAGTTCCGCGTCGACTCGGTGACAGCGATCGCCTTCCTCAACACGGACCTCGCGGCCTCGTTCGCGGCCATCACCTGGCTGGCCGTCGAGTGGTACCTGACGAAGAAGCCGCGCTTCCTGGGCATGCTCACCGGCTCCGTGGC
>JBGPMJ010000339.1:0-2649 GCA_041486935.1 Candidatus Limnocylindria bacterium
GGTAGCTCCCACAGCGTCCGCTTGTAGGGGCCGAGGGCCTTCTTGCGCGTCTTGTAGATGAACTGCGTCTCGCTCTCGCCCTCCCTGCGCTCCTCCGCGCAGTTCGCACCGCACCAGCCGTCGATCTCGCCGTGCAGGGCGGCGGGGAAGGCCGGGTGCTCGTAGAGCAGGTTCTGGAAGCCCGTGGCGAGGTGCACCTCCGCCGTCTGCACGGCCGGGAAGCGGTGGAAGAGCTCGTCGGGCAGCGTCGACGCACCGTGCTGCACAGCGCCGGCGAGGCCGTACTCGCGCGATACCGCGGAGAGGCGCTCGAGCGTCCCGAAGTCGAGCTTGACAGCGGCCACGCCCCCGCCCGGCAGCGGGACGCCGCCATGGCTCGTGCCGGTCTGCACGCTGACCTTGCTCAGGCCGATCGCGCCCGCGCCGGCACGCCGGTCGAGCTCGAGCCGGTACCCGTCGAGGTAGGTCCGCAGCTCCGCCTCGGTGGAGTTCTCCTTGCCCACCTCGCCGATCTCCCCGCCGATGCTGGTGGTCAACCCCGCCGGCTCCTGGGACCGGATGAGCGCCGAGAGCTCGGCCGCGCGCTGGTAGTTGACGCGCTGCTGTTCGTCCACCGTCGTGAAGGAGAGGTTGACGAGGGTGGAGCTGTCGATGTCGATGTTGCCGTACCCGCAGGCCACGGCCTCGCGCGCGAGCTTGCGCACGCCGTCGGTCGTCGCTTCCGGGTCGGCGGCGTACTTTCTGGCGTTGAACTGGTAGTGGTCGCCCTGGACGAAGACGGGCGACGACCAGCCGGCGGCGATGGCGCCGGCGAGCACGCCGGTGATGTATTCGCCCGGCCGCTGGAAGGTGTACTCCTGCTCGCTTCGGGCCAGCTCCAGGATGACCGTGCCGACCTCGCGCGCGGCGGCCGCGCGGAAGGTGGCGGCTGACATGTCGAAGACCTGCGTGCGCAGGTTGATGGCCGGCACGGTGAAGCCTCCCACCTCGCCGCGCCCACGCGCCATGTACAGCTCGTGGATGCTCGCCGAGCGGCAGCCGAGCGCCTGCGACGCCTCCCAGACGATCCAGCGCGCCACCTCCCGGGCCCCCTCGTCCGCACTGAACGTCGCGGTCCAGACGACGTCGCGGATGCCACGACCGCGCAAGGCGGCCGCGTCGTCGAGGACGAGCCGCTCCCCGTCGAGGTGAGCGATGCCGCTGAGGAGCCCGAGGAGCTCGGATGCGGAGGCGGCGACGGTCGGCTGGGGCACCGGAGGGCCTCCTCGGAGGGCGGCACGGAGACTGGTCGTCTTCGGGCGAATCCTACTCCGACGGGCCCCGGGGCTTCGGCCTCGCCGATCTCGGGAGTCCCCTCGACGACCAGCTCCACCGCGTGTCGGGCCTGTGGGGCACTGTGCGTGGCCTATCGTCCAGCGCAGGCGGCGATGTGACCCGCCCCGTTCCGGCGGAGGCCATGCCGATCAGTGGACGGTGGCGACCAGCCCGGCCAGGTGGGCGGCGCGGCGCGCCAGCTCGCGCTCGAAATCGGCCGGCTCGCGCCCGACGCGCTCGGCCAGCTCCGCGACGACGCCCCAGGCATAGTCGTCGAACGCATCCCGTGCGGCGTCCCACGCCCCGAGCACCGCCGGCGGTCGTCGCTGCAGGTGCCCCTGCCCATCCCGCTCGATCGGTCGCACGTAGTGCGCGGCGATCACCCGGCGGCGGCCCGCGGAGACCATATCGAGCACGACGACCGCGCCGAGCCCGCGCAGCTCGTCCTCGCTGGCCGCGACGGGCGGCCTGGCCAGGCGCGCCCGGACCTCCTCGAGCGAGCGCCCCTCCACGATCGACGGCAGGCGGGATGGGGCGGACGCCCGCGCGCTCGGTCCGGCGAGCTCGCGCAGCGAAGCCAGCAGCACGGGCCCACTGGCATCGGGGGCGCCGGCCACGACGATCGACACGCCGCCCTCGACGAGGAGCCAGAGCACGGCAGCGAGCCGGGCGTCGAGGGTCCCGGCGGCGATCCAGCCGACGATCGAGGGAACGGGCGACGCGGGACGGGGCTCGGTCATCGCGATCCTCGAGGCTGATGGGGGGCCGAGCATGGCGGCCGACCTCACCCCGCGTCAAACGAGCCCGGCTGCCACCACGGAGGCGTGTCGCGCCGTGCCTCCGCCGAGCTGGCACTCCGCTCACGGTCGCCCTGGGCGTGCGCCGGGCCGGGATGTGAAACGGCGGCCGGCTGAGCCGACCGCCGTTCCTGCGGAGCTGGTTGCGCGATCCCGTCAGGGAGATGACGGGTCAGCGGCTGGAGTCGCCGCGGGTCACCCAGGCGACCGCGGAGCCCATCTGGTTGTTCTCTCCGGAACCGCCACTGGGAAGGACGATCTGGAGCTTGTTGCTTTGGACGGGGGCCGTCTGGATCTGCGTATGAGCTGCCGGCGCAACGCCGCCCGCGTCCCCCAGACTGGCGGCGTTTGCCTGTGTGCCGGCAAGCCCGGCCGCCGGGGCGATGAGCGTACCGACCAGCAGACCGCCGGCGAGCACCTTCGTCTTGAACTTGGCTGCTTCCGCCGCCGTCGGGAAGCGGAGCGTGAGGGTGTGCCCTTCGACATCGTCGCCGTCGGGACGGCGGACGATGAGTCGGACGATGGCGCCGGCACCGAA
>JBGPMJ010000340.1:0-2636 GCA_041486935.1 Candidatus Limnocylindria bacterium
ATGAGGCCGACGCGGAGCGGCTCGCGCCTCACGGGCCGAACGCCGGGATGAACACGGACACCTCCGTCGGGCTCCGGCCGCGCGACCGGAAGATCCGCGTGTGCAGGCGGGGGTTTCCAGCATAGGAAGCGCCGCAGGTTCGGTCAACTGTTGACAATCCGGAACGGCAGTGCCACGCTCGCCGCCGAGTTCACGACCCATTCCCCCGGTTTCGATCTTCGGGACGCCTGAGGCCCCTCGCGCCCAGGGTCCGCGACGTGGAGGAGGACGCACGTGGGTACCCGGAAACTGCTGGCTGCGCTGCTCGGCGCGGTCATGGTCGTCTCGGCCTGCGCCGGAGCCGCCTCGCCGACCCCGGCTGCGGGCGGCGCGACGCCCGGCCCCACCGCTACAGCTGCGCCCGAGCCGATCGAGCTGACTATCCTCGAGAACCAGCAGCTGCGCATCGACGCGCTCAAGAAGGTCCTGCCCGACTTCGAGGCCCAGATGGCGGCCGCGGGCAAGAACGTCAAGGTCAAGCTGATCGAAAACGTCAGCAACGACCAGGACACCCAGACCAAGATCACCCTGGACTACTCGACGGGCAACGCGGCCGACGTGAACGAGTACGGGGCCGCCTGGGTGCCCGACTTCGCGGCCGCCGGCTACCTGCTCGACCTCACCGACCGCCTGAAGGCCTGGCCGGACTGGCAGCACTTCTTCCCGGTGATCCGCGATCGCACGGTCAGTGCCGACGGCAAGACCTGGTGGGTCCCCAACGGCGCCTCGTACATGATGCTCTTCTACCGCAAGGACGTCCTCGAGGCGAACGGCATCAGCACCGACCAGCCGAAGACGTGGGACGAGCTCATCACGCGCATGACGGACCTCCAGGCCAAGCTCGGCGACTGCAAGGGCGGCGACGGCAAGTGCGCGATCATGTACCCCGCCGGTACGGCGTGGGGCGGCGGCTCGTTCGACGAGGGCTGGGTCCACGTCTTCCTGGGCACGGGCGGGACGCTCTACGACGACGCCACCGGCAAGTGGATCGTGCGCAGCAAGGCGCTCACCGACACGTTCGGCTTCTACCAGAAGATGATCGACAACAAGCTCTTCCCCTACAACCCCTTGCTGAATCCGAACCCCTGGGCGCCCACGAAGTACAAGGCCTTCACGGACGGCAACCTGGCCGTCACGACGCAGGGCTCGTGGGGCTGGATCTACGACTGGGGTCCCACCGGGGCCGTGCCGATCCCCGACCTCTTCAACAAGGTGAGCACCTGGGAGTTCCCGACCGAGGACGGCAGCCCGCCGTTCGTCTGGGCGGCCGAGTCGCACACCTGGACCATCACGGCCAAGACGAAGCATCCGGATGAGGCCTTCGAGCTGGTGAAGTTCCTCACCTCCGGCACGGCGGCCGCGACCATGGCGGCAGCCGTCGGCGACGAGGCCGCCCGCGACGACCTCGCCACCGTCGCGCCGTACTCGGACTTCCCCTTCCTCGTCCAGGGCCAGGATTACCTGAACACGGGCAAGTCGATCGTCTACCCGATCGGCATCGCCAAGATCCAGGAAGCCGTCGCCAAGGCGACAGAGGACGTCATCAACGGCAGCATGGATGCGGCCGCGGCGGCGGAGGAGTTCGCCACCATCGCGACCGATGGACTCGGTGCCGACAAGGTGGAGAACGCGCCGTAGCCCAGCCAGGGACGCGCGGGGCGCTGCCGGGATACCTCGTGGTCCCGGCAGCCCTCGTCGAGTGAACCATCGGGCGGGCGCCTCGCGGCGCCCGCCAACGCTCGGGCCGCGCTGATGCGGGGCAATCGGCTGCTGACCGTCGCCTTTCTGGCGCCCGGGCTCGTCCTGCTCGCCATCTTCGTGGTCGCCCCGGTCCTGTGGGCGTTGGGCCTCTCGCTCACGAACGTCGCGCTGGTCGGCCCGAACGCCGCCGACCCGAAGTTCGTCGGGCTGGCGAACTTCCAGCGCCTCCTGGCCGACCGCGACTTCGCGGCGGCGTTCGGCCGCTCGATCGTCTTCGTCTTCTTCTCCGCCATCGTCGGCCAGTTCGTCCTGGGCCTGTTCAGCGCGCTCGTGCTGGCCCGGCCCGGCCTGCGCGGCAAGGGGGTGTTCGGCGCGGCGATCCTCCTGCCGCTCGTGGTCCCGGAGACGGTCGCGGCGCTGGCCTGGGCGAGCATGCTCGAGACGGGCCAGCTCGGGACCCTCAACCGCATCGTGGGCCTCGTCGGCGTGGAGCCGCTGAACTGGCTCCAGCAGTTCCCCATGCAGTCGATCATCGTCATCAACATCTGGCGCGGCATCGCCTTCGCCATGGTGCTGTTCGCGGCCGCCATCGAGGGCATCCCCAGAGAGATCCAGGAGGCGGCCCGGGTCGACGGCGCGTCCGGCCGGCAGGAGCTCTGGCACATCACCCTGCCGATCATCCGCTACGCGATCCTGCTGTACATGCTGCTGACCACGATCAGCACGTTCGCCGTGTTCGGGCTGATCTACTTCCTGACCCGGGGCGGCCCGGGCGGGGCGACCACCCTGCTGCCCATCTTCATCTACGACAAGGGCTTCAAGTTCTTCGAGCTCGGGCTCGGCAGCGCCGCGTCGGTGATCATGCTCGGCGTCGTCCTGGGCATCGGCATGTTCTA
>JBGPMJ010000341.1:0-2632 GCA_041486935.1 Candidatus Limnocylindria bacterium
CCCCAACGGTCACCGGCTGTACCTCGGGATGAGTGGCCTCTCCGGCCCGCGCACGGTACGCGAGCGGCTCGTCGCCGCCGACGTCGTCGTGGCCGTGGGCACGCGGCTCTCCGAGATCGCCACGTTCGGATATGCCGTGCCAGCCCGGGGGGCACGCCTCGTCCATGTGGACCTCGAGCCGGGGTTCAGCGGAGACCGGCCGGCGCCGGACGTCGCCGTGCGGGCCGACGCCGGCGCCTTCCTCGCCGCGGCAGGGGCCAGGGCGGTCTCGCGGCCGCTGCCCGAGGCGGACCGGATGGCCCGCCGTGTCGCGAACGACGCCGACCGGGCCGCCTTTCTCGCGGCGATCGCGATCCCCGCCGGTGAGCTGCCCGATCCGCGGGGCGTCCATCCGGCCGCGGTGGCACGGGCTCTCCGCGCGCTGCTCCCCGACGGCGCGATCCTCACCACCGACGCGGGCAACTTCGCCGGCTGGGCCGCGCGGCACGTGCTGCTCCCGAGAGGCGGGCGCTTCCTCGGACCGACGTCGGGCGCGATGGGTTACGCGCTGCCGGCGGCCGTCGGTGCCGCCATCGCCGCGCCCGATCGGACAGTCGTCGCCCTGGCCGGCGACGGTGGCTTCGCGATGCTCATGGCCGAGCTCGAGACGGCCGTGCGCGAACGGCTGCGCCTCGTGGTGCTGGTCCACGACAACCGCATGTACGGCACCATCCGCATGCACCAGGAAGAGGCACACCCAGGGCGGGTCCTGGCCACGGACCTGGGCCCCATCGACTTCGCGGCCGTGGCCGAGGCCTGCGGCGCCCGCGCCTCACGTGTCGAGCGTGACGCGGAGGTGGACGGGGCCATCGAGGCGGCCCTCGCGGCCGACGGCGTCACCGTCGTCCACCTGCGGACCGACCCGCGCGTGCTCTCGGTGGACCGTCTCCTGGACGCGTAGTCGCGACCTGGTGGAACGCCCGGACCGTCGATCCTGCGGCGGGCGAACGAACGCCGGCCGCGGTGCTCGTCCGCGGCCGGCGGTTCCCCCCGGGTGAGACGCTCTACCGAACGACGACGACGGTCGCGTCGGCGTGCGTGGCGACGTGCTCCGATACGCTGCCCTGGAGCACCCGCTCGAGTGCGTTGAGGTGGCGCGAGCCGAGGATGATCGTGTCGAACTCGCCCTCACGGGCGATCCGCTCGATGGTCGGGGCCGGCTCACCGACCGGCTCGAGGAGCGCGGCGTCGACGCCGCGCTCGCGCAGCATGCGGCGCGCCTCGGTCAGCTCCTTGGCATGGACCTCGCTGTCGTCCCACGGATCGAGTCCGATGCGTCCGCCGTGGACCGGCACGACGCTGACCACGCTGACGGTGGCGCCCAGCGCCAGGGCGAGGTCGGCAGCCGTGTTCAGCGCCTTCAGGGCCGCCTCGCCCCCGTCGTAGGCGACGAGGATCTTCTTCATGTGCACTGCGCTCCATTTCCGCTCGCGCCCGTCAGGACGGGCGGACGCTCGTACGTTTCACATGGTCTGCGTCTTGCCCGGCGGCTCACACGGCCGGTGGTCGCCTCCGGACGGTCCGAACGGCCCGAAGCACCAGGGGTTCGTAGGGCCGTCCGGCGCTCCGCTTCGGGCCATTCCGCCATCGTCGCCGCGCCGACGGTGACCCAACATTGGCGCGCAAGGAGGCTCTCCGATGCGCATCCTCATCGCTGTCGACGGATCGACGCCCTCCGAGCTGGCACGCGACCTCGCCGCCCAGATCCCCTGGCCGCCGGCATCGACGCTGCGCGTCGTCGCCGCGCTCGAGATCGGCGGGGCCCTCTTCGGTGCACCCTGGTACGCGGTCGCGCCGGCCAACGCCGACGAGCTCGAGGAGCGCTACCTGCACGAGCTTGACGAGTACGTGGCGACGACCGCCACGAGGCTCCAGGAGCGCGAGCGCAGCATCCAGTGGGCCGTCATCCGCGGGCGCGCGGCGACGGCCATCGTCGAGGAGGCGCGTCGCTTCGGCGCAGACCTCGTCATCGTCGGCAGCCGTGGTCACGGCGCCCTCGAGGAGATGCTGCTCGGCTCCGTCTCGGCCGAGGTCGTCGACCACGCGCCGTGCCCCGTGCTCGTGGCGCGTCGCGGGCAGTTCGCCTCGGCGCTCCTCGCCGACGACGGCTCGGCCGGCGCGCGGGCCGCGGCCGAGAAGCTCCTGCGCTGGCCGATCTTCGCTGGACTGCCGCTGCGTGTCCTGAGCGTGGCGGCCCAGCCGGTGCCGTGGGAGCCGGCGTTCCCCACCAAGTACGCGCCTTCAGACGGCGACGCGATCCGAGAAGGCCGCCAGGCGGCCGTGGAGGCACATCGCCGCATCGCCGCCGACACGGCCGATCGCCTGCGACGCGCGGGGTTGTCCGCCGAGGCCGACGTGCGCTCGGGCGACGCCGCCCACGAGATCGTCGCGGCCGCCCGGCAGACCAACGCCGATGTCGTCGTGATGGGCACCCGCGGGCACACCGGCCTCGCCCGGCTGGTGCTCGGCTCGGTGGCGCGCAACGTCCTCCACCACGCGCCGTGCTCGGTGCTCGTGGTGCGCGAGCGGATCGCCGGCGGGTCACGCGACCGCGCGGAGAAGGACGAGACCCGGGAGATGGCCAGCGCCTGAC
>JBGPMJ010000342.1:0-2624 GCA_041486935.1 Candidatus Limnocylindria bacterium
CGATCGCCAGGCCGCACAGGACGGCCTGGCTGACCGCCGGGAATACGATGTAGAAGCTGTCGCCCTCGGTCTTGATCTCGGCGCCATCGTGCTCGGCGACGGCGCCTCGGACGAGCGTCCGGTAACGGACCAGGAGGGAGGCGGCGACCGCGGCGCCGTGCTCCTCGACGTAGCGCGTGTACTCGCGCAGGTCGGCGAACAAGAAGCCGCGCGTCAGCGAACCGGCCGCAGGCGTGAGACCCGCGGCTTCGATCTCTGGCTCGCCGGGGATAGCTACGGGGTCCGCCATGTGCGCGGCATTATCGGACCTCCGCATCAGCCGGGACAAGCGCCGTCTGCGTCGACATGTCGCGAGAACGACTGGTCGTCGGGGAGCAAGAAGGTCTGGCGTCACACAAGCCTTGGTCGTTGTTGACCACCGTCTACCGCGGCAACGTCTCGACCTCGCTGGTGCGGGTCGGGGAGCTGTTCCGCGACGCGGTGCGGCAGCACGCGGCGGGGCTTATCCTCGTCCACAACCACCCCTCCGGCGACCCCACGCCGAGCCCCGACGACCTGCACCTCACCGCCGAGACGGTGGCTGCCGGACGTCTCCTCGACGTGCCCGTTCTCGACCACCTCGTCATCGGCCACGACGCCTACGTCTCGCTGCGCGACCGGGGTGTCGCCTTCGACCGGCCTGGAGGTCGCGGTCCGGCAACCGCCTGATCGGGCTTTCCTCGGCACCGGCGGGCCGGTCCCGAAGGGGGGCGAATCGTTCTGCGGGTATACTGCTCCGGCTTCCCAGCGACCATCACGCGCGCGTCCTGGCCCGCACCGCCCCGCGCGCTCGCTCAGACCCACCGCCGCAGCCCGCGACCGCGAAGGAACCGCCCCGCATCATGTTCGACGCCCTCTTCGGCCTCTTCTCCCGCGACATCGGGATCGACCTGGGCACGGCCAACACGCTCGTCCACGTGCGTAACCGGGGCATCGTCATCAGCGAGCCGAGCGTGGTGGCCATCGAGGCGCGCACGAAGAAGGTGCTGGCCATCGGCGCCGAGGCGAAGCGCATGGTGGGTCGCACGCCGGCCAACATCATCGCCGTGCGTCCGCTGCGCGACGGCGTCATCAGCGACTTCGACGTGACCGAGCAGATGATCAAGTACTTCGTGCACAAGGTGCACGACCGGGTCGGGCTCATCCCCCGGCCGCGCATGCTGCTGGGCATCCCGTCGGGCGTGACCGAGGTCGAGAAGCGCGCCGTGCGCGACGCTGCGATGAACGCCGGCGCCCGTTGGGCCCGACTCATCGAGGAGCCCATGGCCGCCGCCATCGGGGCCGGCCTGCCCGTCGGCGAGCCCTCGGGTTCGCTGATCGTGGACATCGGCGGCGGCACGACCGAGGTCGCCGTCATCAGCCTCGGCGGCATCGTCGTGTCGCGCAGCATCCGCATCGGCGGCGACGAGATGGACCAGGACATCGTCGCCTACGCCCGGCGCGAGTACAACCTGCTGCTCGGCGAGCGCACCGCGGAGGACATCAAGATCGCGGTCGGCTCGGCCTACCCGGGCGAGTACGACGAGCAGCATGTGACGCTGCGTGGCCGCGACCTCCTCACCGGTCTGCCCCGCGCCGTGGAGATCGGCGCCGATCAGGTGCGCGAAGCCATCGAGGGATCGGTGCAACAGATCGTGGACACCATCCGGGACACCATCGAGGAGACGCCGCCCGAGCTGGTGGCCGACATCATGGACCAGGGCATCGTGCTCGCCGGCGGCGGCGCGCTGCTGCAGGGGCTGGACCGGCGCGTGGCCGAGGCGACGCAGATGCCCGTCCACGTTGCCGACGACCCGTTGACCTGCGTCGTTCGCGGCACCGGCAAGGTGCTCGAGGAGCTGGACACGATGGAGCGCACCCTCGTGGCCGAGACCTACTCCCGACCGCCGCGCTAGGGTCCGCCGAACCGCCGCTGTACCAGGAGCCGCCGAACCAGGAGCCGTTGCCCGCCGGGAGTCCACGCCGATGTTCGCCACCCGCGCCAGCCGCCGTCGCGGCATCGCCTACGCCCTCCTCGTCGCGGCCTCGCTCATCCTGCTCGCGCTCAGCGGCACCGGGCTCATGGGCGAGCTGCGCGCCGGCGTGAGCTTCGCGCTGGCGCCCATCCAGTCCGCGCTGGCGGGGACGACGCGGAGCGTCACGTCGATCGTCTCCACCCTCGGCGAGATCGATCGGCTGCGCGGCGACAACCGCGACCTGCAGGCGGCAAATCTGGCACTGGAGGCCGAGAACCGGCGATTGCAGGGCCTGGTGACGACGAACCAGACCCTCACCGCGCTGTTGCAGGTACGGTCCACGCTGGACTACCGGACGGTGGCCGCGGAGGTCATCGGGCGGCAGGTCAGCCAGGCCGAGCGGGTCGTGTCGCTCTCCGTGGGCAGCGACCGCGGCGTGAGCGTCGGCGACGTCGTGCTGGCCGGCGGGGCGGCGCTCGTGGGGCGCGTCGTGGAGGTGGGCCCGAACTACAGCCGCGTGCTGCTCATCAGCGACACGCGCTCCACGGTCATCGGGCTCGTGGTGCCGTCGCGGACGACGGGCAACATCCAGGGGCAGCTGGGCGGCTCGCTGGTGATGAGCCAGATCCC
>JBGPMJ010000343.1:0-2605 GCA_041486935.1 Candidatus Limnocylindria bacterium
CATGGCCGCCCATCTCGCCGCCCGCGCACTTGAGCTGCGTGAGCGGGCGGCCGCCTTCGCCATCGAGCTGCATGCCCGAGCGCGAACCGAGACGACGGTGGCCTGCGAGCGAGCCGTGCTGCGGCTCTTCGGCGTCAACGGCCTCGACGCTTCCGGTCGACCGCTGGCCCTGGAGGTCGTCGAGCGCCTGGCGGCGCTGGGACCCGGCCGGCTCGGCGGTGGCATCGCCCTGCCCTTTGCCGCTGCCGCCCGCGAGTACGACCTCTCCCCCCAGGAGCTGGCGCTCGACGTGGCGGCCGGCAACGTCGATCTGGGGCTGGAGGCGGACCTGCTGCGCGAGCCCGAGCGCCGGCAGGAGGCGGAGTCGACGGTCGGCGCGTGGCTGGCCGGCGCATGGGAGCGCTTCGATGCCAATCGCACCGCCCGGACCGAGCTGCTCGCGGTCCTCGGGGACCCGCCGGCGCCGTGGTTCAGCGTGGAGCTGCCGTCCCTCACGGCCGCCGCGGCCGCCGCCGGCGCGAACGTGCTGGTGGCGGGAGGCGTGGACGTCGTGCGCGTCCGCGTGCCGCGCGACCGCGAGCTGCGTCGCGGCCTCGGCGAGGAGTTCGACGTCGCCGATGCCGGCGAAGACGCGCTCGCGGCCCCGGCGGGCAGCCAGCGCGGCCTCGGCGCGCTGCGCAGCGCGCTCGACGAGGCCGCCGCCGAGGGCGGGCGATACGTTCGCCTCGGGACCCGGTCGCTCGGCCTGGCCGCCCCCGACCAGGCCGTCGTGGCCGGCTTCGAGCGCGTGGACCTCGTCTTCGCCGACCCGGTCGAGACCGTCGTCGAGTTCGGCGTCGAGCCGGCCCGCGCGTTCGCCGACCATGCCTTCGCCGTCGAGGTGCTGACCCGCAGCGGCGCCTCGCTCGTCCTCGGTCCCGGACCGCTCGCGGTGGCGCCGGAGCTGACACGCGGCGAGCCGCTCGACCCGGCCACCCGCATCGGCCGGGCGCTGGCGCTGCAGGCGCTCAGCCTGGAACTGACGCGTCAGGGCGGCCTGCCCGATGAGCGGATCCTCCTTGGCGCGCTGTCGCGGGACCAGCTGGCGGAGCCGGTGGGCCTCCTGCCGGGCATCGTCGAGGTGGCCCTCCGCCGGCTCGTCTTCCCGGGTCACGGGCTGGTCGTCGAGGAGCCCGACGACGCCGATGCCGATGCCGCCTGGCCGGTGGCGCTGACCGCCTGGCTCGCCGCCGGTCCGGCGCCGGCGCTCGTCGTTCGCCGCCCCGCCACAGGCGCCGTGGCCAGCGCGTCGCGCGAGGTGCGGACCGCCGCGGAGGCGGCCGCGGGGCTGGCCGCCGCGCGAACCATGGGGCTGCTCCACGGCGAGGCCGCCGCCCTGGCTGAGCGGAGCCTGCGCGTGGCCATCGACACGATCCGCGAGCTTGCCGACGAGGGCTGGGAACACCTGCTGCTGTCGCCCGCCGCGCTGGCCCGACGGCCCGAGCCGGCCGAGGGTTGGATCGGCGCTGGGGGCCGGGTCGCCAAGCGCGAGCACCTCGACCTCCTGGGCCTGGGGGCCGATGCTACGCTCGCGCCATGAGTGAAGGTCGCGACGATCCGGGCATCAAGCGCATCGAGTGGTCGGGCTGGTCGTGGTCGCCGCGGCGGCGCGTGCCCTGGCTGGGCGTGCTGCTCGTCGTCTTCGGCCTCGCCATGTTGATCGCCCAGCTGACGCCCCTCAGCGCCTCGGCGCTCATCCTCGGCGCGCTGGCCATCGCCTTCGGGGCCAGCTGGCTCATCGGCGGATCGCGCTGGGCGATGGTGCCGGCGCTCGTGCTGGCCGCCCTGGCCATCCCCGACGCGCTCACGGACCTCAAGGTCATCAGCGGGGACGGCTGGGGCTCGGTCGCGCTGGCCGTCGCTTTCCTCGCCATCTGGCTGGTGGGCGGCCGGCCGGGCCGGCGGCCCGGCTGGGCGCTCTGGCTGGCCGTCATCTTCGGCATCGTGGGGCTGACGCAGCTCTCCCACGAGTTCTCCTGGCTGCCCAGCCTCGACGCCTTCTGGCCCGTCGTCTTCATCGTCGTGGGCGTGGCACTGATCGCGGGCCACGGCCGGCGAGGGCGTTCGGCACCCTGGTGAGCGCCCGGCGCTACTTCGTGTAGACGCCCCCGGGGTCAAGCTCCTCGCGAATGAGGCGCAGCTCCTCGGCGGTCGGGGCGGGCGTCTCGGCCAGGCCCGCCGCGACCTTCGGCCGCCAGGCCATGGCAGCCTCGACCTGCTCCAGCGTGGTGCCCGGGTGAAGGAAGTCGAGACGCATCTCGCCCGTGTCGTCGAAGTGGTAGATGCCGAGATCGGTCACGACCACGGAGGGCCCATCGCCCAGCCAGCCCTGCTCACGCCGGATGCGGGCCGCGTTCTCCGCGCCGCCGAGGTTGCCGGGTGAAGTGCGGAAGTCGATGCGTTCGACGAAGCTGCGCGGGCTCTGGCGCATGATCACGAAGACCTGGTGGGCGTTGATGGCGATCTCGCATGCGCCGCCGGAGCCCGGCAGACGCGTCCTGGGGTGCGCGTAGTCGCCGATGACCGTGGTGTTGATGTTGCCGAAGCGGTCGATCTGCGCCGCGCC
>JBGPMJ010000344.1:0-2587 GCA_041486935.1 Candidatus Limnocylindria bacterium
GGTCAGCGTCCGGGCGCCGGCGGCCCGAGCTGCGAGCAGGAAGCCTTCTGCGGCAGGGTCGTCCGCGTTGACGACCGCCGTCTTGCCGAAGCCCTTCTCCGGGTTGGCCGCGCCGACCGCCAGCGCCTCGAAGAGCCGGCGTTTGGCGGCCACGTACGCCTCGCGCGTGTGGTGGAACTCGAGGTGCTCCTGCGTCACGTTCGTGAGGACCGCCACATCCCAGGCGACCTCGCCGACGCGCTCCTGGGCCAGGCCGTGGGAGCTGGCCTCGACGACGGCCCAGCGGTCGCCGGCGTCGACCATCGCCGCGAGGAGTGCCTGCAGCTCGGGCGCCTCGGGCGTCGTGGTGCGGCCGGGGTTGCCCAGCGAGCGCCCGCCGATGACCACGTCCACCGTGCCCAGCAACCCGGTCGGGCGACCCGCCGCCTCCAGCACCGCGCGGACCATATGCGTGGTGGTCGTCTTGCCGTCGGTGCCGGTCACGCCGACGATCCCCAGCGTGCGACTCGGGAACCCGTGTCGCCAGGCGGCCGCGAGCGCGAGCGCAGGGCGCGAGGCGGCGACGAGCAGCTGCGGCACCGCCAGGCCGGCCGTCGGCCGCTCGGCCAGCACCGCGACCGCGCCCGCGGCCACCGCCGCGGACACGAACGCGTGGCCGTCCAGTCGCTCCCCGGGGACCGCGGCGAACAGCGCGCCGCGGGCGACGTGGCGCGAATCGAGGACGACCTCGGTCACCGCCACCGATCCCGCCGCGGCTCCCACGCCGGGCACGATCCCGCGCAGGAGGCCGCGCGCCTCGAGCAGCGCGATCAGCTCACCGAGGGGCGCGCTCACCGCACCGGCAGCCCGAGGGCGCGCCGGCGCAGGCGGCGCAGGGCCAGGCCGGCCCGGTAGACGCCGGGCCGCAGGACGATCTCGTGCGCCCCCGCCGACTCGACCCAGCGGGCGCCGAAGCCGAGCTTGTGCTCGAGCATGCCCCAGGCGGGCTCGCCGGGCTCGGGCCGGCGCCGGGCGCCCGGCACGTCGACGCCCCCCAGGTCGATGAACGGCGCGTCGGCGGCCAGTGCGCCGCGGATGGCCGCCCAGCGCAGGAGATGCATCGAGCCGGGGTGGTCGCGCCGGAGCGTCGCGTCGTCGGCCGAGAAGGCCGTCGCCCAGTGGCCGCCCTGGAGGTAGACGAGCAGGCCGCCGAGGAGGCGCCCCTCGTGCTCTGCGACGAGGAAACGGGCGCGCCCCGCCCCCAGCACCCGCTGCCACCAGTCCGCGAAGCCCCGGTCCGAGCCGAAGTTGAAGCGCTTGCGCTGCGCCGTGGCGTCCATCTGCGTCCCGAATGCGGCCAGGCGCTCCCCCGCCGCGTCCTCCCGCACGGTCGTCCCGCCCGACTCGGCGGCGTGGATGCGCTGGCGCGCCGACTTCGACATCGCCGCCAGGAGGCCGGCCTCGTCCGTCCCGGGCGGCAGGTCGAGCACGAGGCGGTGGCGCGACGGCTGGATCTCCTCGGTCGCGCGGAAGCCGGCCGCGGCCATGGCCGCCTCGAAGGCAGGGTCCGCGTCGAGTTCCGGGTCCACGGCGAGGATGGTCGCGCCTTCGGCCCGGAGGCGCTGCGCCAGCGCCGCCGCGCGAGCGGCCACGAGGGTGGGCGGATCCCCCGCGGCGACCGGCCCGCGCGGGCAGTAGGCGAGGAAACCGGGCAGCGGCGGCCTCGCCCGGGTCAGGACGAGCGCAGCGCGCCGGTCATCGAACAGCGCGAAGCGCGGGCGCCAGCCCTGGCGGTGGCGATGCGCGGCCCAGGCGCTGCCCTGCAGGACGTGACCGCCCGGCGGGTCCACGGTGAGGGCATCCCAGCCCGCTGGCGGCGCCTCGAGCATCTCCCGGATCGCGGTCACGGACGCTCCGCGGCCCGTCCGCGCCGCAGCGCCGAACCGAGGATGGCGAGCGTCTGGCGGAACTCGGGGATGCGCACCACAAGACTGTAGGCGACGTACACGGCCGTCGCGGCCAGGAAGGCCAGCGTCGCCTGGACGAGCACCACCAGCTTGGTCGGATCGTGCGTGCCGAAGAGCGCCCCGGTCACGCCGACCACGCCGAACGCGGTGGCGCCGGCCAGCACCGCGCCCACGACGAACTCGACCCCGGCGCGCACGAGCCCGGCGATGGGCAGCGTGGCCGCCCGACGCCAGAGCAACACGAGCAGGACCGCGGCCTCGACCCAGGCGCCGCTGGCGATGCCCAGGGCGAGCCCCGAGAGGCCGAGCGACCCGGCCGTCAAGACCGACACGACGACGTTCACGGCGACCGCGAGGACCGCGGCCATGACCGGCGTGCGCGTGTCCTTGCCGGCGTAGAAGGCCCGGGCAAGAACGACGATCATGGCGTGCGCGGCCAGCCCCAGCGTGAAGAAGAGCAGCGTGTTCGCGGTCAGGTCGATGGCCCGCTGGTCGAAGTTGCCATAGTCGAAGAGGAGCGTCACGAGCTGGCGCCGCAGCACCATCGTCATCGCCGTCAGGAAGAGCATGACGTAGAGCAGCAGCCGCAGCGAGCGCACCACGAGCTGGCCGAAGCCGCGCAGGTCGCCCACCGCGATCGA
>JBGPMJ010000345.1:0-2571 GCA_041486935.1 Candidatus Limnocylindria bacterium
ATCGACTACGGCTGCCTGGAAACGCCGTCCACGATGGAGCTGCCGCAGCGCCTGCTGCTCATCCAGCAGGGCATCGCGGAGCTCATCGAGACCCACCGGCCGGACCTCGTCGCCGTCGAGCGGCTCTTCTTCAACAAGAACGTCCAGACGGCCTTCGCCGTGGGACAGGCGCGCGGCGTGGTCCTGCTCACCGCGGCCCAGTTCGGCCTGGCCGTCCACGAGTACGGCCCACACGAGGTGAAGATGGCGGTCACGGGTTACGGGCGAGCGGAGAAGGCGCAGGTGCAACGCATGGTCCAGACCGTGCTGGGACTGGCGGTGCTGCCTCGCCCCGACGACGCGGCCGACGCGCTGGCCATCGCCATCTGCCTCGCCCACGCTTACCGGCCCGCGGCCTGAGGCGGCGCCCGTGATCGCGTCGCTGGAGGGGATCGTGGGGGCCGTGGGCTCCGACTCCGTGGTCCTGGAGATCGGGGGCGTCGGCTATCGCGTCTTCGCGGGATCGGGCACCATCGCGGCGGCTCGGCCGGGGGCCCGGCTGAAGCTGCACACCCACCACCTCGTGCGCGAAGACCTCGAGGCGCTGTACGGCTTTCGCAGCGTCGAGGAGCTGGGCTTCTTCGAGCTGCTGCTGACCGTCGCGGGCGTCGGCCCCAAGGTTGCCCTCGCCATCGTGTCGTCGCGCGGCGTGGCCGACCTGCAGCTGGCCGTCCTGCAGGGCGACGAGGCCGTGCTCACCGCCGTCAGCGGAGTGGGCCGGAAGCTGGCCGCGCGGGTCATCCTCGAGCTGAAGGAGAAGGTGGCTGCCGCCGGTACGGCGGCCGGCCTGGCCAGCGGACGCCCCGGCACGGGCAGCGGCGAGACCGAGGTCGTGGCCGCGCTGCAGGCCCTTGGCTACTCAGCCGGCGAGGCGCGCGAGGCCGCGAAGACGAGTGCCCTCGGCGGGCCGGCGCTCGACTCCCTGGAGGAGCGGGTCAAGACCGCGCTGCGGGCACTGCGCCGGGACTGAGGGCTGATGCGCCCTACGGCGCGGGGCCGTAGTCCTGCTGCTTGTCGATGACCCAGTCGCCCTTGCCCCCGGCGGCGGACGGAACGACGCGGTAGAAGGTCACGAACTGCTGGAGCGAGTCGCCGTTGGCGTCGAAGCCGACCGTGCCGATGACCGTTTCGTAGCGATGGGTGGTGTCCACGGCATAGGCGCGCACGGCTTCGCGCAGGCCCGCGGCGCTGGGAGCGGTGAGGGCCACGGCGCGCAGGGACTCGAAGATCACCTGGGCGCAGGCGTAGCCGGCCGCGCTGTACTCGTCGGGTTCCACGTTGAAGCGCGTGCGGTAGCGGTCCACGAAGTCCGCCTTGGGCAGGGCGATGGCGGCATGCGAGTAGTAGGAGCCGACCCCAGCCGATCCGGTCAGCTGCAGGAACGAGCCGGCCTCGGTACCGGGTCCGTTGTCGACGCCGTCCCAGCTCACGAACGGGATGTTCACTTTGCCCGCGTCCGCCATCGCGATCCGCATGTTCGATAGGGCCTCACCCACGCCGGCGAACATGACCGCCTGCGGGGCGTCGGCCGCGAGGAGCGGCTCGAGGACGGTCGCCGGGTCAGCGCCCGGGTTGAGGGTGCGTCGCTCGACCTGGCCACCGAGCTGCTGGTAGGCCGCGCTGAACGAGTCGGCCAGGTCGCCGAATTGCCCGTCGTCGATGACGAGGGTCCGCTTGGCCTGTAGGTCCCGGAAGACGAAGGAGGCCAGGGCCCGTCCCTGGCTGTCGTCGGCCGGGGCGGTCCGGATGTAATTGATCCGCTCGGGGAAGGCCGCCCGCAGGTCGAGCGCGCCGTCGCGCGGCTTGGTCAGCGCCGGGTCGGTCGTGGCCGGGCTGCACTGGAGCAGGCCCGCCGCATTGGTGAGCGGAATCTGGCCGTGAGCGATGTACGAGATCAGCGGGCCGATCATGGCCACGGTCCTGGGGTCGGCGATGAAGGCCGCGGCGTTGGCCTTGCCTTGCTCGAGATCGAGGGCATCCGGTCCTTCGATGCCGTGGTCGCGGACGTCCAGCACGAGCTGGCTGCCGCCGATGCCGCCGGCGGCATCGGCGTCGTCGATGGCCATCTGGAGGGCGTCGCGGTTGAGTTTCCCTTGAGATCCGTATTCGCCCGTCAACTGCAGGTCCGCGCCGATGGTCCAGGGCCCGGGTGGCAGGCCGGGGACGGGGCGGGAGGCGAGCCAGTAGGCGATGCCACCGACGACCACGAGGGCCAGGACGATGGAGCCCGCGAGCAGCCGCCGGCGTGTCGTCCCGGATCGCCGCCGCGCCGCCCAGGCATCCGCGGAGCGGGCCACGGCGAAGATGGCCACCGGCTCGGTCACGCCCTTCAGCGGGCGCCGGCCCCGTGGATCGAACGAGACCGGCAGCACGGTCTGGGTGAGGGCGCGCACGGTGTCGCTGACGAGCACCTCACCCGACTTTGCCAGGGCGCAGATCCGCGCCGCGATGTTGACGGCCGAGCCCACGAACCCGTCCGGCGTCTCGACCGTCTCTCCGGCGTGGATGCCGATGCCCACGGGGATCGGCCGC
>JBGPMJ010000346.1:0-2513 GCA_041486935.1 Candidatus Limnocylindria bacterium
AGTGGATCATCACGGTCACGCCGCCGCGGCGCAGGCCGAGGGCCTCGGCCGCCTCGGGATCCTCGATCCGGTCGACCACCTGGACCTCGAGGAAGTGGTTGCCCGAGCCGAGCGTCCCGAGCTGCGGTACCCCCCGTTCGTGGGCACGTGGCGAGACGCCGGCCGCGTCCGCACCGGCCAGCGCGCCGTGCTCCTCGGTTCGCTCCAGGTCCTCGTGCCAGCCGTGGCCGTCCCCGACGGCCCAGGCCGCACCCCGCGTCATGACCGCGTCCAGCTCGGCCCGGGAGAGGCGCCGGCCGCCGTGCGCCCCGACGCCGGAGGGGACGGCCCGGAACAGCTCGTCCGCCAGGTGTCCCAGGATCGGGCGGATGTCCGGCTCGTCGAGGTCGGAGCGGAGCAGGCGCACGCCGCAGTTGATGTCGAAGCCGATCCCGCCAGGGCTGATGACTCCGCCATCACGGCGCATCGCGGCGACCCCGCCGATCGGGAAGCCGTAGCCCCAGTGCACGTCCGGCATGGCCAGCGAGGCGCCTACGATCCCCGGCAGCGTGGCCACGTTCGCCACCTGCTCGAGGGCCGGGTCGTCCCGGAGCAGGGCCATCATCGCCTCGTCGGCGTAGACGATGCCGTCGACGCGCATCCCGGGGCGGGCGTCCCGAGGGATCCGCCAGCGCGTGGCGTCGAGGCGCTCGACGAGGATGGGGCCCGTCCCGGAAGGTGTGTGCCGCATGGCCGGCTGAATCAGACGTCCAGGTAGGCCGTCAGTGCCCAGCCGCCGTCGTGGGGCTCGACCCGCAGCCCGTGGTAGGTGGGCGACTTGATCCCGACGCGTGGCCGGGCGCCGTGGGGCCCGTAGCGGACCAGGCGAACGCGGGCGCGGAGCACCCACGGCGCATCCGGGCCGCCGTGCTCCTCGATCGCCTCGACGGTGGTGGCCGCGACCGCGGCTCCGGCGGCGTCGGCGAGCCCGATCAGCTCGTCGAGCCAGGCGAAGGCGAGCCCCTCGAGGTCGGTGGCCGATCGCTCGACCTGCCGCTCCACCCCCCTGGCTCCGGGGGGCACGTCGGCGGCCAGCTCGGCCAGGGCGGCGGCTGCTTCTTCGAAGAGGGCCGGAAGGTCGGGCGCCTCCGCGCGCAGGCCGACGTCGGCGGTATGGGGGAGCGCCTCGTGACGGCGGCCAAGCCCGTTCGGAGCCGGCATGCTCTGGCCCTCCGGGGGACGCCCGCGGGGTCGTTCGACCCGACCGCTCGATTCTACGCCCCGCTCGTGCGGGTCAGCGCAGGCCGGCCAGCTCCTGCAGCGTCCGCCAGTTCGCGAGCCGGTCGGCCTGGGTGGCGAGGATCTCCGCCGTGGGGGCGCCCTCGGCTCCGAAGTGGGGCGCGAAGCGGCCCTCCGTCCGGGCGAAGGCCAGGAAATCCACCACGCTCCCGTCCGGGTTCTTGGCCCAGTCGTCGCGCGTGGCCGGGTTGCCGGTGAGCGAGAGGCGCCGGGCGATCGACTCGCCGCGGCGGGGGTCGTAGGTGAAGAGCGGGAAGGCCCGCGAATCGACCGCCAGCTTCGCCTGGCGCATGGCGGCCTCGTCGCCGATGCCGTGCTCGGGCTGGCAGGGCGTGTAGGCGATGATCACTGCGGGGCCGGGGTACGCGTTGGCCTCCATGATCGCCCGGTAGAAGTGGTTCACGTGGGCCGGCGTCGTCTGGGCCACGTAGGCCTCACCGTGGGCGACGAGGATGCGGCCCAGCTCCTTGCGCCGCTCCGATCGCCCGTGCAGCTCGGCGCCGAACGCGGAGAGCTTCGTCACCTGGCCGCCGAAAGAGGCCGTCGAGGCCTGGCCGCCGGTGTTCGAGTAGACGCCGGTGTCGAGCACGAGGACCTTGATGTCGGCCCCCGCTGCGACCATGCGCGAGAGCGACTGGAAGCCGATGTCGTACATCGCCCCGTCGCCGCCGAGCACCCACAGCCGTCGCCCCGGGTGGCCGGCCTGGTCCCAGCGCTCGCGGATGCCGAGCGCGTCGGCCGGCGCGTTCTCGAAGAGCGAGTTGGTCCAGGGCACGAGGAACGGGTTGAAGGGGTATGTGCTGCCGTAGACGGTGTTGCAGCCGGTGGCCGCCACGATGCCCATCGACTCGGGACCGTGGACCTGGCGCGTCGCCGCCACGAGCATGCGGATGGCCGTGGCCTCGCCGCAGCCGGCGCAGGAGCCGGCCCCGCCGACGTAGCCCAGGGCGTGTTCGCCGAGCATGAGGTCGGCCAGCGCCTTCTCGTTGCGGTACTCGGGCGGCGTCAGCGGCAGCGTGCGGAAGAAGCGCATGTCGCGCGCGAAACGGTCCAGGGTGGCCTCGCCCGTGCCCTCCTCGACGGGCAGCTTGTCGATCATGCGCAGCGCGTCGTAGCCCAGCTCGTGGCAGACGTCTACGCAGGCGGCGCAGCCCTTGCAGTGGCGCGGGTCGACGAAGATCCCGAAGGAGGCCGGCTCGAGGCCCTTCCGCGCCGGCACCTCGGCGTACTTGGTG
>JBGPMJ010000347.1:0-2507 GCA_041486935.1 Candidatus Limnocylindria bacterium
ATCTCCGCCCGCGGCCTGACCAAGCGCTTCGGCGACTTCACGGCCGTTGACGCCATCGACTTCGACGTCGCGCCCGGCGAGTCCTTCGGCTTCCTCGGCCCCAACGGCGCCGGCAAGACCTCGACGATGCGCATGATCGGCTGTGTCTCGCCGATCTCCGGCGGCACCTTGCGCGTCCTCGGCCTCGACCCGGCCGCCGACGGGCGGCGCATCCGGGCGCAGCTCGGCGTCGTGCCGCAGCAGGACAACCTCGACACCGAGCTGACCGTGCGCGAGAACCTGCTCATCTACGCCCGCTACTTCGAGATCGGCGGGCCCGACGCGCGCCGCCGCGCCGACGAGCTGCTGGAGTTCGTGCAGCTCGCGGACCGGGCCGAGTCGGAAGTCGAGCCGCTCTCGGGCGGCCTGAAGCGCCGGCTGACGATCGCCCGCGCGCTCATCAACGACCCCACGCTCATCCTCCTCGACGAGCCGACGACCGGCCTCGACCCCCAGGCGCGCCATCTCCTCTGGGAACGGCTCTACCAGCTGAAGCGCCGGGGCGCGACGCTCGTGCTGACGACTCACTACATGGATGAAGCCGAGCAGCTCTGCGACCGGCTCGTGATCATGGATCAGGCGAAGATCGTGGCCGAGGGATCGCCGCTCGAGCTGATCGAGCGCCATGTGACGCGCGAGGTCCTGGAGCTGCGCCTCCCGGCCGACGACCAGGCCCCGCTCGATGGCCGCTTCGATGGGCTCGACCCGCTCGTCGAGCGGGTCGAGCAGCGGCCCGATCGGGTCCTCCTCTATACCAGCGACGGGGAGGCCGCCGTGGAGCGCATCCACGAGCGCGGCATCCGGCCCGAGAGCTCGCTCATCCGGCGCGCATCACTCGAGGACGTGTTCCTGCGCCTGACCGGGCGCACCCTCATCGACTGACGTGACCGGCCTCACCGCCGCGCAGCCGGGGCTGCGCGTCCTGCAGCGCAACCTGTGGGTCTACCGGCGCACGTGGCGGGGCTCGATCTTCACCTCGTTCCTGACGCCGGTCCTCTTCCTGCTGGCCATGGGCCTGGGCCTCGGGGCGCTCGTGAACCAGCGCGCGGGAGCCGGTGGCTTCGGGGGCGTGACCTACCTTGCCTTCCTGGCGCCGGGCCTGATGGCCGGCAGCGCCATGCAGACCGCGGCCTTCGAGTCGAGCTTCCCGATCATGGCGCGCATCCAATGGCGCCGGAACTACGAGGCGATGCTGGCCACGCCGCTGCGGGTGCGCGACCTGCTCGTCGGCGAGCTCGGCTATATCGGCTTCCGGTTGCTCACCACGGCCGGCGTCTTCCTCCTGGTGATGCTCGCCTTCGGCGTAGTGCGCTCGCCGCTGGCGCTGCTCAGCGTCCCCGCGGCGGTCCTCACCGGCTACGCCTTCAGCCCGCTCATCGTTGCCTTCAGTGCCACCCAGAAGGGCGACACGACCGGCTTCAACATGCTCTTCCGCTTTGTGATCATGCCGCTCTACCTGTTCAGCGGCTCGTTCTTCCCCCTCGAGCAGCTGCCCGGCGCGCTGCAGGCCCTGGCCTGGCTGACGCCGCTGTACAACGGCGTGGCGCTGACACGCGGGCTCGTGCTGGGTACGGCCGAGCCGCTGACGGCGCTCGCGCACGTTGCCGTGCTGGTCGCCTACACCGGCGTCGGCCTGGCCCTCGCCCGGCGCAACCTGGGCCGAAGGATGGTCGGGTGACCGCGCCGGCCCCGACCCGCGACTTCCTCGTGCTGCCGCTGCCCGGCATGGGCGCGCGCCACCTCATCGAGCGAAGCGTCCTGGTCTACCGGCGCATCTGGCTGGTGCTCGTCTCCGGCTTCTTCGAGCCGCTCTTCTACCTGCTCGGCATCGGCTTCGGCCTGGGCGCCATGGTGGGCTCGCTGCCCGGCCCGGATGGGCAGCCCATCCCCTACCAGCTCTTCGTCGCGCCGGCGCTGATGGCCACCTCGGCCATGAACGGGGCGATCTACGACAGCACCTTCAACATCTTCTTCAAGCTGAACTTCCAGCGCACGTACGAGGGCGTGCTGGCCACGCCGCTGGGGGTGGTGGACGTGGCCATCGGGGAGATCGCCTGGGCGCTCATCCGCGGCACGCTCTACGCCATCGGTTTCTTCGTGGTCATGTTCGCCCTGGGCCTGGTCGCCTCGCCCTGGGCCGTCCTGACCATCCCCGCAGCGATGCTTATCGGCTTCGCCTTCGCGGCGGTGGGCATGGCGGCCACGACCTGGATGCGCAAGATCCAGGACTTCGACCTGCTGGCGCTCGTGCAGATCCCGCTCTTCCTCTTCTCAGCCACCTTCTTCCCGCTGTCGACCTACCCCGCCGAGCTGCAGACGATCGTGCAGCTGTCCCCGCTCTACCACGGCGTCGAGCTGATGCGGGACCTGACGCTGGGCCACGTCGGGCCGTGGCTCCTGGTCCACGTCGGTTACCTCGCCGCCCTCGGCGTGCTGGGCCTGTTGGTCTGCTCCCGCCGGCTGGGCCG
>JBGPMJ010000348.1:0-2505 GCA_041486935.1 Candidatus Limnocylindria bacterium
GGCGAAGAAAGCCAGCGCGTTGACGATCCAGGTCGTGCCGAAGAGGAGGCTGAAGCTGACGAGGCTGCGCGTTTCGAGCAAGAGGAAGGCGGTGCCGAGCACGAAGAAGTGGGGGCTGAAGCGACGCAGGGAGGTGCTCGTCGCGCGCACGCCGGCCAGCACGGCCGCGAGCGCCGCGAGCAGGATGACCCCCAGCGCCACGAAGTAGTAGGGCGCCACGAAGGGGGTGCGCAGGTAGAGGAAGGGCCAGTCGTCGGTGGCCGGGCGCGGCTCCGGAAGGCCTGCGTCCGGCGCCCCCTCGCTGGCGTCCCCGGGCGGCGGCCGACCCTGAAGGTCCACCACCGCCGGTCCGTCGGCCAGCGTGGCCGCGACACCGGTGTACGTTCGTACCAGCGGCGGCGCACCGAACGTGTCCTCGAGCATGCCGCTGAGCTTCTCGATCAGCCACGGCTCGCGGTAGTAGTTGTAGAGCACGAAGATGCCGCCCGGCTTCAGGTGCTCGCGGACGGCCGCGAACGCTTCCTCGGTGAAGAGGAACGATTCGAGCCGGATGTTGGCGGCCGTGCTGACCAGCGTGAGCGAGTCGGGCAGCGCGAAGACGACGAGGTCGTAGGACCGCGCGCCGGTGCGCAGGAAGGCGCGCCCGTCGTTGACGACGGCGGTCACGCGGGGGTCGTCGTAGGGCCGGTCGGGGTGCTCGGCGGCGCCGATGCGCTGGATGGCCGGGTCGATCTCGACGGCGTCGACATGGCCTGCGCCGCGCGCGAGCGCGACAGCCACGTCCGAGCCGCTGCCGGCCCCGACGATCAGCACGTCGTCGAACCTGCGGCCTGGGAACCAGTCGTAGACCTGGTGGTAGAAAGGGATCCTCGGGCCGGCGGCGGGTTGCAGGGCCTGGTGCGGGATGCCGTTGACGTTGATGCCCAGTATCCCGTCCGAGTAGCGGATGGTGGAGATGCGGTAATAGGGCGACCAGGTATCACCCGAGCCGGCCTGTACGCCGGCGCTCCAGATGACCGCCGCCATCGCCACGCCACCGACGGCCGACCAGAGGGTCAGGCCCGAACCGAGCGCCAGGAGCAGGGCCAGGGTGCCGACGACGACGAACCAGATGACCGGGTCGGTGCCCGCGGCGGAGAGTGCGGTGAACCCGGCGATGCCGGCCATCGAGCCCACGATGTCGATGGCATAAGCCTCCAATGGCGGCCGGCTGCGCAGGAGCGGGCCGAGGGGCAGTGCGAGCGCGGCCATGACCGCCGCCACGAGGCCCACGACGAGCGGCAGGACGAGGAAGTTGACGTCTGCCTCATGGCTCTCGGCGAGGCCGAAGAAGAGCTCGTCCTGCGACTGGAGCTGGACGTTGAGCTGGGCCCGATAGATGAGGGCCACGACGGCGAAGAGAAGGACAGCGAAGGGCGACATCGGCAGGCGCCGGCCGTTCCGCCCGAGCAGGATGCCCAGGCCGATGCCGAGGAAGCTGGCCATCAGCAGGAAGTTGCTGAAGAAGCCGATGTAGCGGACGTTGGCGGGCACCCAGCGGATGAGCAGCAGCTCCACGAAGAGGAGCGTGCCGCTGGTCAGGAAGAGCCGGACGCGGGTGTCGGCGAGGGCGGGGACGGAGAGCAGCGGCCGGCGCGGGTCGGGCAGAGCGAGGATCACACGGGCCTCCGGGCACGGGCCACGATCGTCGAGCGACGGCCCGGAAAGGGATGCGCGGCGAGATCGCCGACGAGACCCGCGAGGTACGCTGGGAACCGTCGGCCCCAGGCGCGAGCGAGGTGGTCCACGGTCACCAGCTCGATGTCGATGTAGCCGGCTTCCTCGAGTGCGGCGCGCAGGAGCGCGGGTGTGTTGCAGGCGCCCACGAGCGGGTGGACGTCGGCCGCCATCTCCTTCACCTGGCGCTGCAGCGGCCGGACGATGGCCCGTGGCAGCGACAGGTAGGCATTGACGAAGGGATGGCCGCGGTTGACGGTGGAGACCACGAGCGAGCCCCCGGGCCGGAGCCAGCTGCCGATCGTGCGCAGCGCGGCGGGCGGGTCCGCGAAGTGTTCCACGGTGAAGCTGGAGAGCGCGACGTCGAATGCGCCGTCGGGGAAGGCGTCGGTGTCCCTGCAGAGGTCGGCGATGACGAAGCGGTCCAGCCAGGACAGCGGCGGTGCCGGCGCATGGATGTCCACGCCCACCAGCTCGCCGATCCGCGGCCGAAAGGGGACGAAGCCGCTGACCCGACCGCAGCCGGCGTCGAGGGCATGGGCGCCGGCGGCGGGCAGCGCCTCGTCGAGGAAACGCCGCACGATCTCGCCGGCGGACGGCCGCAGCCCCAGCCGGGGCAGGACCGCGAAGCGGACGCGTTCGGCCCGGCTCACCAGGCGGTGGCGGTGGCCGCCTCGGCCAGGCCGATCGATTCGAGCCAGCGCTCGGCGTCGATGGCGGCCCGGCAGCCGTCGCCGGCGGCGGTGACGGCCTGCCGGTAACGATGGTCGTGCACGTCGCCGGCCACGA